>CAZIWQ010000068.1:0-13221 GCA_964542355.1 uncultured Armatimonadia bacterium | reverse complement strand
CCCGTCGCACCCCACCAGTGTCTATGCGGCATGTCAAGCGTGACGCGACACTAGCACCCTTGGTCACACGTCGCACAGCCGCTACTCCGGCGGCGTGATGCCCAGCACTGCCAGAGGGAACGACTGTATATCCTCACCGTTCGACTTGAGCACCTGCAGGTGCGTCTTGCTGAACTGCAGCGATACCGTCCCTCCCGCGTAGACGGGAAGCCCTTGCGGCCAGGCCCGCTGGCCGGTCAGCACCCACTTGTTCCGCACACCGTCCAGCCTCTGCTGTGATACCCAGTCCCGTGCGATCCCGAGCAGCTTCGGGGTGTCGGTGATGTCGTAGAGTGCCCAGGCGGCACTGACGCCCGAGTTCTCGACAGCCTGCGCCGCGGTCTGCAGCGCGGCCGCATCGCGCCGCGCCGACTCGAGCCAGAACAGCCACCTCTTCGCCGCCGGCCCGCACACAGGATCCGGGCCCTTGCTGACCGTCTCCAGATCGCGCAGGCTCATGGTGATGCGGGTGACCGCCAGCCAGTACTTCGCCGCAGTGTCGTCCGGCCTGGCATCGAGCAACGCCCTGAACCCGGTCTGGGCCTCCTCCAGCTTCCCCTGGTTGTAGAGCCCGATGGCGGCGTCCAGCGCTGACTGCCTGGGCGCCTGGTCCTGAGCCAGCGCAAGCGTTGTGGCAAGCACGGCAATGACCGTGAGGCACTCCCGCATTGGGATGACCCCTTCCCCGGATAGCGATGAGAGCTGTCTTCCTCTCCCCCTACTGCTCCGAGCCACTGCGACCTGTGATTCGTGGCGCGCTGCCCGGACTCTTTCACGCCATGGGCCACCGTGACGCAGTTCCGCGGCACCCCGGGAGCGCACCGCAGGAGTCACCCGGATGTGGGGCGAACACGTGCCTTGCATCACCCGCCCGAGCGCGGGGCTGTCAGCTGCGCTGCGGGGCTGTCGCCAGTTGCCGGTTCCCACAACCAGGAGGTAGAGGCGATGTCGCAGCACACCCCGAATGGCCCGCACCCCACCGTACGGTGGCTCTCCCTGCCAGCCCTGCTCATCCTCGCCGCGACCACGAGCGCGATCGCTGCCCCGCAGGTGTTCTGGGCCAGTGACCCGATCCGCCCGGGCGAGACCGTGCTCCTGCGGGGCGCGGGCTTTGGCGAGCACCCGGTTGTCGAGGTCGCCCGGCTCGCCGACGGGACGGCCGCAGAGGCATCCCTGAAGGCACCCGCGTGGCCAGGTGGCGGCCAGCGGGTGGAGGCCCTCCAGGCCAGCGACAAGTCACTGAAGTTCACCCTCCCCGCGGAGCTCAAGCCCGGCCTCTATGCCTACCGCGTGACCGGCCCGGAGGGCGGAGTCGTTGGCCTGCTCAACCGCCCCGCGGTCTGGTGGGCGCAGGGCGACACCGGCCCCGGCGCCAGCCCGGGTGGGTGGCTGCGGCTGTTTGGGAAGAACCTGGCGGGGCCCGACGGCGGCAAGGCGACCGTGCGGCTGACGGGGCCGCAGGCGGTCAGCCTGCCGGCGACAGGGGACGAGTACTCCATGCAGGTCACCCTCCCCGCCGACCTGCGGGCCGGTGAGTACCAACTGTCGCTCCACCGCGGGCAGGGGGCCGGCGCCGGCTGGAGTGAGCCACTGCCGGTCAGCCTGGAGCAGCCGGTAGCCTGGCCGCAGACGGTCTACTCGGTCAAGGACTTCGGGGCCGATGGCACCGGAACCAGGGACGACACCGCCGCGATCCAGGCGGCACTGGCGAAGGCGGAGGCCAATGGCGGCGGCATCGTGCTCTTCCCGCGCGGACGCTACCAGGCGACCGCCACGCTCACAATCCCTCGCCACACCGTGCTGCGGGGCGAGCGGACGGAGTGGTCATGCCTGTTCTGGCCAGAAGTCGAGACCCCGCCGAAGTCGTGGCTCGCGGGCACCAACTCGTTCGGGGTGGAAGACCTCACCTGCTACTGTAGCAACTACAAGACCTTCCTGACCGCGGACACGCAGGGCGAGCAGGCCGGCGACGTCTTCCTGCGCCGCGTGCGCATCCGCGCCAACATCTACCGTGGTCACATGGCACCGGAGGAGGTCGACCGTCGCTACCGCCTGGGCGTGGCCGTCGGCTTCGGCGGTGGGTACTGGCTGGCCGTGCTGGGCGGGCGCAATATCGAGGTCACCGACTGTGACCTGTACTCCTCGAGCTGTGTGCTCAGCCTGACGCGGCCCCGCGGTGCGCGCATCGAGCGGAACACCCTCGGCAGCGGGCGCTGGGGAGGCAGCGGGGTGTTCGGTGGCGATGGCGTCGTCATCGACGGCAACCGCTATGTCGGCTGCGACCTGATGTCATGGGGCGCGGCCGGGGGGTTGGGCTACGGCAACCTGTCCCATGTCTACATCGGCCGCAACAGCTTCTTCATGGAGAACGGCGGCGACCGGGAGCCCATCACTTCCGATGCCTCCGGCGAGGTCTACAACGGGCCGCTCACCGGGGCCGATGCCACGAGCATCACCGTCCCCAAGGAGCTCAAGATCACCGATCCCCGCTGGATTGGCGCCGCGGTCTACGTCGTCGACGGCAAGGGGGAGGGGCAGTGGCGGCGGACCGCCGGCTTCGAGGGCGCCCGCGTCCGCGTCGATCGTCCGTGGGATGTCATCCCGGACAGTACCTCCGTCGTCACCATCACCTACCTGCTCCATCGCTGGCTGATCGTCGATAACGACTTCACCGACACCGGCATGGCGGTGCAACTGTACGGTGCCGCCATCGAGCACATCGTCGCCGCCAACCGCTCCACCCGCACGGCCGGCTACCACAACTTCGGGATGAGCTACCACGGCATCCAGCCAAGCTGGTACGTGCAATGGCTCGACAACGAGATCCTGGAGGGCAGCGTCTACCGTGCCGACCACGACAACTGGCGCCTATCGGGGGATGCCCACATCGGGGTCTACGGGCTCATCGGGCCCCAGTGGCGCCTGCCGATCGTGCTGGGCACGATCATCCGCCGCAACCGGCTGCACAACAACGCCAGCATCGTCCTCGGCACCGAGCTGCCGCGCGGCAAGCTCAGCCCCGGGATGCGGACCGACCCGCTCGTGACCGACGTGGTGGTCGAGAGCAACGCCATCGAGAACGCGAACTACGGTGTCTATCTGTTCCAGACGACGCGGGGCGTGCTGATGACAGGCAACCAGTTCAGCAACGTGACCGTGCAGGTGTGGGACGAGGCGAAGATCCTCCAGGGCGACTTGCAGCGCCGGCAGCGCCTGCTTGCCAGCGTCGGCCCCATCGCCGCCTGGAGCTTCGACAAGGCGGTCGCCAACCCCGAGGGCCTGATCAGCCGCGTCCCCGATACCACCGGGAACGGCTTTGAGGCGGTCAGCTTCGGCGCACGACTGGCCGAGGGGCGCAAGGGGAAGGCCGGGCTGTTCTCCGGCAAGGAACACCTGGTCGTGGACGACCCCGCCGCCTTCAACCTCCAGAGCGTCACCGTCAGCCTGTGGATCAAGCCCGAGACTGTGCAGGGGCGTCACGGCCTCATCGGCAAGCGCTTCGTCGGGACCGCCGCGCCGTTCATCCTCTCGCTGTGGGACGGTCGTCTCGAGTTCGAGGCCACCGACACCGAGGGCAAGTGGAGCTTCAACTTCCGCTCCGCACCGGTGGTGAAGGCCGGCGAATGGAGCCACGTCGCCGCAGTGGTCGAGCAGGGCAAGGGCGTCACGCTCTACTGCAACGGCGAGGTGGCGGGGCAGCTTCAGAACCCCGGCGAGCACGCCGTCAACGGCGAGCCGCTGGTCATCGGGCGCGAGGCGTGGGGTGGCCTACAGAACCAGCAGGACCCGCCGGCGTTCTTCAAGGGCGTGATCGGCGAGGTGAAGCTGTGGGCCCGGCCACTCACTGCGGTAGAAGTCAAAGCCGATGCCGCATGAGTCGCGCGACTACTGGCGTAGCGCCGGAACCGTATGCGACGCGGGCGTGACCGGCAACGCGAGCGCCATCGGATCGGCGAAGGCACCGGTCCTGTCGGGTCGCTGGCGTAGCGCCGGAACCGTATGCGACGCGGGCGTGACCGGCAACGCGAGCGCCATCGGATCGGCGAAGGCACCGGTCCTGTCGGGTCGCTGGCGTAGCGCCGGAACCGTATGCGACGCGGGCGTGACCGGCAACGCGAGCGTCATCGGATCGGCGGGGGCACCGTCCCTGCCGACCGGGACGACGCCGCTGTTTTCCGCGTCGTCCGGCGGTCTTGTCATCCTGAGCCCAGACCGCAGCGCGGTCTTCAGGCGAAGGATCACCACCAGTCGGAGGCGCCTATTGGCGGAATGTGATCCTTCGTCGCTGCGGCTTCTGCGAAGCCGCGAGCGCTCCTCAGGATGACATCGGCCCGGAGGCCCGGTTCGTGCGTCCGCCGACGGGCTGGCCCAAAAGCAGCGGCGTCGGGACGGCCGGCCGACGCGACAGCAGTCTGGAGGCGAGTGAGCCGCCATGGGGAGACTCTCACACGTCATGCTTGCGGCCCTGCTGCTGGTTGCTCTGCACATCCCGGCTCGCGGCGCGGAGCCGGTCCACTCCTGGACTGCCCCCGACCGCGCAGAGCAGGTGGCCGCCCTCATCCCCGGCCGTGGCGTGGCCATGCCCCCACCCGCCGAGTTCCTCAAGCAGTGGACCGCCGACCTCGTGGCGCGCTGGCAACAGGCCCACCCCGAGTCCTCTGTCGGGCAGGATTATGCCGCGCATGTCGCCGCGGCACCCGCCGACGACGACCTGATCGCCTCCGTCCCCGACCACATCTCGCCCTTCGCGCGCGTCCTGTCAGGGACGCCTGACCCACAGCAGGCCGCCGCGGCGTTCATCAGCTTCTGCCCCCTGTGCGGCGCCTACGGCCGCATCAGCATCGATGGCGCGGGCTCCCACCACGCCGTCACCACGTGCTGCCACCAGGACCTGTACGAGCGCGAGGCGGACTACCCGGCGGGCTATCGGTACCGTCCCAACAGCACGGCCCGCTTCCCGCACCTGGACGACACGGTGAAGGAGGTCCCGGCGTACGTCTTCACCGACCGCAAGGGGGTGAAGTGGGAGCTGTTCATCGGGACGCTGTTCGCTCACGACCGCTGGCGGCGCGCCGGCTCCCTGGCGACGGACCTCATGAGCCGATTCCGCGCCACCGGCGACTCGCTGTATGCCCACAAGCTGGCGGTGCTGCTCGATCGGGTGGCCGATGTCTACTACGGCCTGCCCTTCGCCTACAACAACGAGTTGGCGACGGACGTCGGTGGCAAGCCCCTGACCCGCGCGGCGTGGGAGGCCTTCACGCGCCCCGTGCGGGCGGGGTCGCTGCTCGGAGGCTCCTCGAACAACTGCTTCGCCTGGAATCGGCGATCCCCGGTGTTCAACCGCGGTTGGGTGTTCCTGGCGCGCGAGGCGATCTGGGCCGAGCCGTTTGCGCGGGTGCGCCACCACCCCGCCTTCAAGGAGTATTCGCGCCGACGCTACGGCGACCCGGAAGCCCTCGAGCGCAAGATCACCGACAAGCTGCTGCACGACCTGGCCCTGTTGTTCCGCAGCTTCAAGCTTGAGTCCGACTACCAGGATGGTGCCTACACCGATCTCGTGGTGCTTGCCATCCTGCTGCAGGATCGCTACCTGTTCGACTTCGCCGCCGGCCACCAGGAGTGCGTGTTGTACAACCACCACTACGCGGACGGGATGAACGGGGAGGGGGCCCCCAACTACATGGCGATGCTGGGTGGCTACTACCAGTACATGGCCGATCCGCAGGGCTGGCTGGAGTTCGAGCCCGACTTCCTGCGCCGCAACCCGTTCTTTGGCCCCGCCAGCAAGGAGTGGACGCGGCTGTCCACCGTGCGTGGCCTGCCCCTGGAGTTCGCCGATCAGCACATCTACGCGTTCGAGGGCCGGTTCCGGACCGACGGCGAGCAGGTGCGGAAGGCCGAACAGACCCCCAGCATGAACTGGCCGGGCTATGGCATCGGCATCCTGCGCGTCGGGGGGCCCGGACATCGCCAGGAGGTGTTCCTGACCTACGACCGCGTGTCGCTGCACGGCGCCTCGGACAAGCTGGGGATCGAGTGCTGGGTCGACGGCGTGCCGGTGATGCGCGAGGGGGGCTACGCCAACTCCAGCCTGCACGTCCCGCTGGGCCCGGAGCAGCCGGCGGCGAAGCCGCTGCTCGCGCTCCCCTACCCGCGCCCGATCTTCGACGCGAGGCGCGCCGCCGGCTTCGACGCCTGGCAGTGGGTTCACAGCCCGCCGGCCCACAACACCGCCACGGTGGACGATCTGGGTACCGGCCCGGGGTGGGGGGACACGGAGGGGTTCGGCGAGCTGCTGACCTACAAAGGCGGGGAGGCGCCGGGCACGCCGGGGTCTCGCGTCCAGGTCCTGGACTGCCAGGACCGCGGCTCGTTCGAGCGCTACTCCGCTGCGGTGCTGCACACGGCGGGGACGCCGGTCTCCCAGGCCCGCCGCACTTTCCTGGCGGTGGAGACAGCGGGGGGGCGGCCGTACGTGGTGGATGTGTTGCGGCTGGATGGCGGGCGGCGTCAGGCCCTGTACCTGAGCGGGTGGGCCGACCGAGTGGCGGAGACCCTCCCCCCCGTGGCCGCGACCAGGCCGGACATGGCGGCGTACCTGACCGAGCTGCGCGGCCCGGGTGCGCCGGAGCTGGACCTGCGCGCCAGCTACGCCGCGCTCAAGGCGGTCGAGCTGCGGGGCCCGGCGCCACCCGCCTGGAGCCTCACATGGCAGACCGACTATGCCGCCTACGCGCCGCGCGACCCGCAGGGACGACCCGTGCCGCGTCCCCTGCCGGAGGGCATCGGCCAGGTGCGCCTGCGCCTCACCGGCCTGCGAGACGCCGGCCGGGGCGAGCCGAACGGCACCACAAGCCTCCTCACGGCGAAGGGCCCCTGGGTCGCGATCATCAACCAGCCTCTCCCCGACAACCGCAGCGTGAGTGGCAATGTCGGCTTCCGCGATGCCTGGGACTACCTGGTCGAGATGCGCAATCTGGCCCCGGGCAACGCAGACCAGGCTTCCCTCAAGAGCACCTTCCTGCACCTGCTCGAGGGCTATCGCGAGGGCGAGGCGCCGGTGGTAGCGCGCGCGACACCGCTCACGCCGACCGGGGACGCCGCGCCGGGGACGGTGGCCCTGAAGCTGGAGCTGGCCACCGGTGACACCGATACCCTCGTCTGCCAGCCAGCGCCGGGGCCGATCGAGCTCCCTGACGGGATGGCGACCGATGCGGCCGATGCGCTGGTGCGCCGCGACCGGCAGGGACGGGTGACCGAGGCCCATCTCGTGCGCGGGAGCACGTTGCGCTGCGGCGACTTCGCGGCCCGCACCGATGCCCAGTTCACCGGCACGGTGGCCGACCTCATCGGCGACGTGACCGGGACCCGCCTGGAGAGTGCGCTGATCGTGCGGCCGGACGGGGAGTGGCCGACCGGCGCCACGCTCGCCGGACGACAGATGCTGGTCGAGACCATCAACCATCACAACGAGGCCTACACGATCGCAGCGACGACACTGCAGCCCGACGGCCGCGTGCGCGTTGACCTGGCCAACCATCCGCCGCTCTCCGCCGGCTGGTACCAGGTGTCCTCGCTCGATCCTGCGCAGCCACGCGTCCTCAAGTCCAACCGGCAGCTCTGGCACGGCATCAACACCCCCTGGTGGCGCGGGGGCAAAGCCTGGTTCCCCACGCGCGGCAAGACCTTCACCATCAAGCAGACCGGCAGCGACCGCGAGACACTGGAGATCGCAGAGGATGCGAGCCTGGCGCAGGAGGGGATCGCGCCGGGTGACTGGTTCATGATCTATCTACACGCACCAGGGGTGCGGGTGACCGTGCCGGGGGATTTCTCCTGGCGCCGCGAGGGGTTCCGCCAGAGCCCGATGGCGGTGCACTCGCTGCGGGCGACCGGCCCGGTGGAGCTGACCCTCCCGCAGGAGGCGGGGCCGCTATGGTTGCGCGTCGGCGGTGAGCCCTGGAGCGCCCTGGCGACCCGGCGCAACGCGGCCGCCGGCACGATGATCGTCAGTCTGCCCACCGCGCAGACGCAGGGCCGGCTCGTCTCACTGCTCGCGGGCAAGCCCGACTGGCTGAAGCTGACCGACGGCGGACCGCCTCAGGTGACCGCGATTCTCCTGGACGGGCAGCCGGTCACGCCAGCGGCGGAGATCGACCTGGGGCGCATCCCCACACCTCGCGAGATCGTCTGCCAGGTCCGCGATGCCGACAACCCGCTGGACCTGTCGTCAGTCGCCGTCGAGCTGGACGGGAAGGCGCTCCCGCTGCAGGACGGTGCGGTGCGGGTGCAGGCAAGCGGCGAGAGGGCTCGCGAGGCCACGGTGACCGTGGACCTCGCCCGGGCGCTCGGGGAGGAGCCGGTCGGCCAACCCGCGTACCACACGCTCACCGTCAGTGTGGATGACTGGGCCATCGACGAGCAGGTTGCCCGCGTGTGCCTATCCTACAGCCGGCTGGTCAAGCCGGCGGGGGATGCCATCTACCTCAGCGATGTGAAGGAGGTCTCTGCCATCGTCCATGGGGGCCTGCGCAAGGACTGCGACTACAACGGCAAGCCGCTGCGTATCCGACGGGTGCTGTATGCCAAGAGCCTGCAGACGCACGTCGCGGCCGGGGGGAGGGCGACACACTCCGAGGTCGTGTACGACCTCTCACCGCTCGCTCCCCGCAAGCGCTTCTGCGCCCTGATCGGCATCAGCGACGACAGCGGCGGTGGCGGGAGCGTGACGTTCGAGGTGCAGGTCGAGCGGGACGGCAAGTGGGAGACGAAGTATGCTTCGCCGGTGGTGCGCGGCGGCCAGGAGCCACTGCCCATCAACGTGGACCTCGCCGGTGCCAGACGGCTGCGGCTCTACTGCACCGATGCCGGGGATGGGATCAACAGCGATCATGCCACATGGGCGGAGGCGCGGCTGGAGTAGCTCACTGCATGAACTTGCCGGCGTCCACGACGAGGTTCTGGCCGGTGATGGCCGCGGCGGCCGAGCTGAGCAGGAACATGACCGCCGGGGTGACATGCTCCGGCGCCAGGAGGAACTTGAGCGCCTGGGCCGCCAGCAGGTCGGCCTGGTCCTGCTCGGTCACATGCTCGCGGAGCTGCTTCGGCGTCATGATCCAGCCCGGGCTGACCGTGTTGGCCCGGATGCCCTCGCGCCCGAGCTCGCGCGCCAGCGACCGCGTGAAGCCGATGATCCCGCTCTTGGTGGCATTGTAGAGCGTGAACGGCTCGAGCCCCAGCATGTAGTTCGTCGTGCAGATGTTGACGATGCTCTTCCCCTCACCGGCCCGCAAGAGGTCGAGGCAGGCGTGCGTCACCAACAGGTATGAGCGCAGGTTCGTCGCCCACATTTGGTCGCACGCCTCGACCGTAAGCTGGTCCACGGCGATCCGGTCATCCACGGCGATGTTGTTGATGAGGTAATCGATCTGTCCGGTCGCGGCGCTGACGGCGCCGATAAAGGCCGCCACCTGCTGCGGGCACGCCAGGTCGGCCTGGAGGTAGTGGGCATGCGGCCCGAGGGCGGCCGCGGCAGCCCGCCCCGTCTCGGCATTGCGGCCACAGAAGAACGTCCGGCAGCCCGCCTCGCACAGGGTGCGACAGAAATCGAGCCCGAGGCCGCCGGAGCCTCCCGTGACCACCGCACAGCGACCGGCAAATTCATCGCACAACTGCATGGCCAAGGCTCCCCGTCGGTTGTGCTGAGGTGACGCGTAGGTCGAGCGTCTCAACGCCGCTGCCTTTTGCGTCGTTCCGCCTGCCTGTCATCCTGAGCGCCCGTCCCGCGCAGCGGGGCAGCGAAGGATCTGCTAGATGCAAAGGCACTTGTGAGCAATACGAGATCCTTCGCCCGAAGACCGCATAGCGGTCTGGGCTCAGGATGACAGTCCGACCCATCCACCGTAGCCCCTATCGGCCGCCACCCGCCCCTCACGGATTGATAATGATCTTGTTGCGCTCCGCCCCCGCCATCGTCGCTACCGCCGTGTGGATCTCCGACAGCGGATAGCAGTGCGAGATGGCGTCCTCCGGGTTGACGAGGCCGCGCTCGATGAGCCGCAGCGCGCGCTGCATCGCCTGCGGATTGGTGCCGAAGCTGGCATCCATGCGGGCTTCGAGGAAGTGCGCCAGCCCGCCGTCCAGCTCGAAGGTCTCGTGCGTGGTGATCCCAAACACGTTCCAGCGGGTGCCGCGCCGGAGCAGGCTGACCATCAGCTTGACGGCCTGGATCGGGCCGGCGGCCTCCACCACCAGGTCGGGACCCAGGGGCAGGATGTCGGACACGGCCGCGCGGACATCGCCGGCGGCGGGGTTGAGCGTATGCGTCGCCCCGAGCCGGCGCGCGGTGCTCAGGGCATAGTCACTCACATCCACCGCGATCAGCCGCCCGGCCCCGGCGGCCTTCGCCACCATCAGGCAGTACATCCCGATGCCCCCGGTGCCGATGATCACGACATCATCGCCCACCTGCATCTCGGACATGTGGATGAGGCCCTTCCACGCGCCGCTCACCGGCTCGGTCTGGCAGGCGGCGTCGAAGCTGATGCCCGCCGGCTTGTGGTAGAGGGTCTTCACCTCGGCGATCATGTACTCGGCGAACGCGCCGGGCCGCGTCTCCTCGGGCCCGTCACCACCGGTCGTGTAGGACTGCTCGCAGTAGTGGGTCAGCCCGAGGCGGCAGTGGTGGCAGTGCCCGCAGTAGCCACTGGGCTGGACCACCACCTCATCGCCCTCGTGCACCTCCTCGACATCGGGGCCGACCGCGGCCACGATGCCCGCCGGCTCGTGGCCCACGATACAGGGGAAGCTGACGTTGTCGCGGATGCCGGTGATGGCTTTGAAGTCGGTGGCACAGAAGCCACACGCCTTGACGCGCACGAGGGCCTCGCCGCGCCCCGGTGTGGGCGTGGGGACCTCCTCGAGCACCAGTTGGTTGACGGCCTTCAGCACGGCAGCAAGCATGGGAGGACCTCCCGTGGGAGTTACTCGGTCCGAGTGTACGGCGGCTCCCCGCCCGAACCACACGTTCTGTACGGGTGGCAATTCGCGCTCCGGGCGCGGCCGCCCTCTCTGGCCGCCGGCCGCCGCTACTTGAACACGATCACACCGGCATCGGCGACCTGCCAGTTCTGATTGCCGGTCCCGACCCACACGACCCAGCCGGCCGGACCCTTCCCCGGCTTCCAGTCCCCGACTGCGGGCGGGCCGGCGGTCTTGCGCACCCCGATGTTGAAGGGGCGCGGCTGCGCGCGCCGGACATCAATGCAGCTCTGGGCGAGAGGGATTCGCCACTCCGCCGTCCACTGCCCGGGCCCCACAATCTGCGCGGCGTACTGCGTCGCGCTCTTCAGGCGGTCCGCCGCGGCACGCGGGACCCCCGCCGCGTCCAGACTATCGAAGCTGCCCGCCGGGTTGCCGATCAGGAAGAACACGGGACCGGTCAGGCTCTCCGCCATCCACCAGCCCTGCGTGTTCACCCCGACCTGTCCCTCGATGGCAATCTCCACCGAGTCACAGAGCCCCCAGTCCCTGCCGATCACCAACTGCTTGCCGGGGGCAACCTCGTTGAGGACCCCGACGTAGAGGGCCTCGTCATCGTACGAGAGCCACGCATAGCTCCGGGGCTCGGCGCCGTGCAGACCGCGTGGGTCCTGCTCGAGCAGCATGCAGCGGCCGCGGTTGAGCCCCTCCCACTCCGTCGAGTCCAGCTTCCCATCGACGGTGATCGGAGCCGTCCGCCGGCGGACCTCATAGCGCGGGACGTTCTGGCGCGTGTTCGTGATCTTCCAGTTGCGCGACACGCCGCTCTCGTGGGCGACCGGCCAGGAGGCGCGCAGCGGGTCGGCGTAGACGCCCATCTGCTCGAGCGGCAGCGGCTCAAAGCCGATCGCGCCCCACACGGGGGAGTCATCGCGCAGCCGCAAGCTCCCCGACCGGGAATCGACGAATCCCGGGTCGCGGTCGGTCCAGTTGTCCGACACACGCACCATCTTGCCCGGGTCGGCGTAGGCGGGCCCCCATGCCTGGAACCACTTGCCCCCGACCGAGACGTTGCGCGCTACCACGTTCCCCTTTGGCTGGGCCGGCTCGTCCTCCAGGATGCTCACCAGTGTCGGGTAGCGCGTGCTCCACGGCGGCTGCTGATAGGGCATCCGCTTCAGAACGGCGGCCATGTTGTACTTGGGGACCGGCCCCTCGTCCCAGTTGGGGAAAAGCTCGTGACGGTCGCCCATGATGACCGACGGCTGGCAATCCACAAACAGGTTGTTCTCCACGACATTGTCGCGACCGCCGCCGTTGAACACGGCGCCCCCGGGGATGCGAGAGAAGACATTGCCGAAGAGGGTAATGCCGCCGTTCATGGCATCGATGTGGATGGCGGGCCCGCCGGTGTTGATGGGCGGGAAGGGGTAGTTGTGGATCGCGGGGATGTCGTGGAAGTAGTTGTTCCGGATCACATTACCACGCCAGGAGAAGCTGTCCAGCCCGGCCCAGATGTAGTACGCCCCCATCTCCGCCGCCTCAAGCACCACATCGTGCACCTCGTTGTACTCCACCACCTGGTCGTTGTGCCGGACATTGATGGCGTTGTGGGGCCCGTCGTGGATGAGGTTGTGCGAGGCCCGGCAGCCGACCCCCGCCAGGTCCACCGCCGACTGGTAGGTGCGCTCCCAGCGTCCGAAACGGTAGATGTGGTTGTTTTCGGCATAGTGACCGCACGGCGTGAGTGTCGCCCGGTCGCCGCCGGAGAGCTGGATCCCGCCATTGCCGACATCGCAGATGTCGCAGCCCACGACTCCGTGGCCCTGGCCCTCCGTCACGATCACGGCCCGGTTGCCGAGATTGCGGATCGTGCAACCGGCGATGAGGTTGTCGCGACCCCCGCGCACCACGATACCGTTCCCCCGGGACCCCTCCAGCGTCAGGCCCCGCAACACCACGTTTGAGGCCCCCTCCATACTCACCAGCGGGTCACTAAGCATGGAGACGAGGGCGCGACCCTCGCTGACGGGTGAGGGAGGCCAGAAGTAAAGCATTCCGCTGTCGCGGTCGAGGTACCATTCGCCCGGCGTATCCAGCTCCGCCAGGATATTGAGCGCATAGTACGGCCGTCCGCGCCGGATGCCGTAGCTGGGGTACGGGGGCAGCACCTCGATGAGACGCTTGTCGAGGTCGATG
>CAZIWQ010000067.1:0-13416 GCA_964542355.1 uncultured Armatimonadia bacterium | reverse complement strand
CGCCGGCTGGCGCCAGGCGGCCTGGGAGACGCTGGCGCACGAGCTCAAGACCCAGGTGCTCCCTGACGGCGCGCAGATTGAGCTGACCCCGCACTACCACGGTGCCACCCTCAACAGCTTCCGCGCCGCACTCACCATCGCCGAGGCGAACGGCGTCGCCCCGCCCGATGACTATCGCGGCGATCTCGTACGCATGGTCGAGTACCTGATGTACGTCTCGAAGCCCGATGGCACGATCCCGATGTTCAACGACTCCGACCGGGGGAGTGTGCGCGGGCAGATGGCGGACGGGGCCCGCCGCTTCGGCCGCGACGACATGCTGTATGTGGCGACGGGTGGTAAGCAGGGCACGCCGCCGGCCGGCACCTCGCACATCTTCCCGTGGGCCGGTCAGGCCGTGCTGCGCAGTGGCTGGACGCCCAATGATGTGTACCTCGCCTTCGACGCCGGGCCCTACGGCTACGGGCACCAACACGAGGACAAGCTCACCGTCGACGTGTGGGGCTACGGCCAGGACCTCATCGTCGATCCGGGACGCTACACCTATGCGTCCGGCAAATGGCGGGGCTACTTCGTGAGCACGGCCAGCCACAGCACGGTGCTGGTCGACGGCCATGGCCAGCGGCGGAGCCAGACACCCCGCGAGACCTGGGTCGCCCGCGAGCCACTCACGAACCGGTGGAGCACCGGTGAGCACGTGGACCTGGTCGCCGGCAGCTACGAGGACGGCTACCAGGGGGCCGACCGCGTGATCCACGTCCGCAAGGTCATGTTCGTGCGGCCACGCTACTTCATCGTCTGCGACCTGCTCCTGCCGGGGCCCGGCGATTCACAACCACACGAGGCCACGGTGCAGTACCAGCTTGCGCACTCCGGCGCGCGCCTCGACCCGACAAGCCTGCAGGTGATCTCGCCCGGGACGGGGGGCGGCATCGTCATCCAGCCGGCACCACATCCGGGCCTGCGCGCCGAGATGCACGAGGGCGAGGAGGACCCGCCCGCGGGCTGGGTCGGCTGGAGTCTCCATGCCGCGCTGAAGGAGCCCGCCACCCTCGTCCGCTATCGGTGCCAGGCACCCCTCCCCCTGTGTGTCGAGACCGTGCTGGTCCCCTACCGGGGCGAACGGCTGCCCTCAGTCACCGTACAACGCCACACCGTCACCGGTGCCCGGGGTCCCCTGGGTCCCGCCATGGCGACGGGGCTGGAGGTCACCATCGACGGCACGCGGGACCTGTGCTATCTCTCCCACGACGCGACCCGCGGCACGGTAAGCCTGGCCGGTCTGCAGACGGATGCGGAGGCGGCGCTGGTGCGATATGGCGCGGGCGCTGTGCCGACGCTGGTGTGGGTTCAGGGTGGCACGCTGGCACGCCTGGACGCGGGGAGTCCGCCTCCCGCCTCTCCCCCGTCGACGCCCGTGGTCAACCTGAACCAGGCCCGGGTAGAGGTGAAGCTGCCGGAGCCCGCCGCGCTCCGCGTGCGTTACGGCTACGAGGCCGGCGGGGGCATGGTGTTCGAAACTGCGCCAACGGCCCCCACGCAGTCGCAGGTGCTGGCAGTGCCCGGCCTGCGGATCGACGTCCCCTACGTCTATGAGGTCGTGGCACAGCGTCCCACCGGAACTGACACCATCCAGACCGGCCGGATCGTGGTGCCCGAGGCGCATGACTTCCGCTTCGATGCCGGCGAGCCGGAGGGATGGTCCGGCCCGGGTGTCCGCGTCACGCCCGCGGCCGGTGGGACGGGTGGTGTGCTTCAGGCCGGTGCCGAGCCGACTCGCACCGTCAGCTATGTCACCGCCTCCCGCGCCCAGTCGTTCGCGATGGACGGCCGCACGACGATCCGCCTGGCCTTCCGGACACCCGTGTCCGACGGAGGCAAGGGGTTCTACGCGAAGGTCGTCCTGCGGGGCGACGACGGGGATGACTGGTCGGCCTACTTCGCGCGCGAACCATCCCCCGACTGGCGTCGTCTCAGCCTGAAGCTGGGTGACTTCCGCGGCGATAGTCGCGACCGACCGACACAGCAGGGGAAGCCAATGCCGGCGGGGACGCGGATCGTGCGAATGTCGGTGACGCTGCGCAAGGGTGAGACCGCCGACCCGGTGGCCCCGGCCTTTGAGGTCGACGAGATCGCCATCGAGGGGCTGTGATGGGCACCCCGTCGGCGCCACACCCATCTACTACGCACCAACGTCCTACCGCCTGTCTTGCAGCCCGGCGCCGGGCGGCGTAGAATGCGGACGACACGGCCCCGGAGCGCGAATGACCCGGTCCCCGGTCCAGTTTGTGCCACCATGTCCCTGCCGGTCGAGAGCGGCGGATGCCGCTCTCGATGGTGTCTCCTACCCATGAAACCTGACGCCGCCACCGATCCGCCCCTCCGGGGCCTCAGACTCGTCTTCCGCGCCCTGCAATACCGCAACTACCGCCTGTTTGTCGCCGGGCAGGGGATCTCGCTGATCGGCACGTGGATGCAGCGCATCGCCCTGAGCTGGCTCGTGTACCGGCTCACCAACTCGGCGGCGCTGTTGGGTGTCGTTGGCTTCGCCGGCCAGATTCCCGGATTTGTGCTGGCCCCCTTCGCCGGTGTGCTGGTGGACCGCTGGGACCTGCGCCGCATGCTCGTGGTGACCCAGGCCCTCTCCATGCTCCAGGCGCTCACACTGGCGCTGCTCCTGCTCGGGAACGTGCTCACGCCAACCAACGCCGTGTGGCCGATTCTGCTGCTCAGTGCGCTGCTTGGCATCATCAATGCCTTCGATATGCCGGCGCGGCAGTCGCTGGTCGTCCACATGGTGGAGAAGCGGGAGGACCTCAGCAACGCCATCGCGCTCAACTCGGCCATGTTCAACGCTGCGCGTCTGCTGGGGCCCTCCGTCGCCGGCGTGCTCGTGGCCGCGATGGGCGAAGGCATGTGCTTCCTGGCCAACGGGCTCAGCTACATCGCGGTGATCGCGGCGCTGCTCGCCATGAAGCTGAGCACGGACGACGGCCCGCGACCCCGCGGCAATGTCTGGCACGAGCTGACGGAGGGCTTCCGCTACAGTTTCGGGTTCGCGCCGATCCGCTCGATCCTGTTGTTGCTCTCAGTGGTCAGCCTCGTGGGGATGCCCTACCAGGTCCTGATGCCGGTGTTCGCGCGTGACGTCCTGCACGGGGGGCCGCAGGTCCAGGGCTTCCTGATGGCTGCGGCGGGCATCGGCGCCCTGATCGGCGCCGCCCTCCTGGCGTCGCGCCAGAGCGTCCTGGGGCTGGAGCGGTGGATTGCGTTCGCTCCCGCGGCGTTCGGTCTCGGGCTCATCGCGTTCTCGCAGTCGCGCCTGGTGTGGCTCTCGCTGGCGCTCATGCTGGTCACCGGCGTCTCGATGATGACGCAGATGACCTCCTCCAACACCGTCGTGCAGACGCTCGTGGACGACAGCCGCCGCGGCCGCGTGATGGCCTTCTACGCGATGGCGTTCATGGGGACGGCGCCGTTCGGCAACCTGATGGCGGGCGGGCTGGCCGCCCACGTGGGGGCTCCCAACACGCTCCTCATCGGTGGGCTGGCGTGCCTCCTCGGCTCGGCGCTGTTTGCCGCCCGGCTCCCGGCGCTGCGCCGCAGCATGCAGCCGATCTACGAGCGGCTTGGCATCGTGGGAGAGAGCCCTGCCACCGGTGATGAGGACTCGGCGCGGCCCGATCTCATCTAGCTGCTGGCACAGCGCCATCGTCACCGGTGATCGGATCGCCTCCTGCGGCCCGCTCTTGCACCAACGAGCCCTATGCGCCGGAACACCGCGGACTGCCCCGGGCACGCGGTAATGCCGTAGCTCAGGAGGGCACGACCATGCGCCTGCTCGCCGCTACGCTCCTCGCCCTGGGCACGGGCCTGACGCCCTGTCCAGCAGCCGACAGGTACGTCTCACCTGCCGGTGACGACGCCAACGCTGGTGTTGGGCCGGACAAGCCCATGCGGACGATCCAGGCCGCGGTCAACACACTGCAGCCCGGAGACACACTGTTTGCGATGGCCGGGGTCTACCGTGAGACCGTCATCTTCCCCCGCAGTGGCGAACCGGGCAAGCCCATCACGCTGAAGCCGTACCAGGGGCAGAAGGTCGTCATCACCGGCTGCGACCCGATCGCCGGCTGGACGCTCCACGACGCCCAGAAAGGCATCTGGCAGGCGCCGATGCCGTGGACGCTGGGGATCGGGCGCAACCAGGCCTTCGCTGACGGCAACGTGCTCATCGAGGCCCGCTACCCCAATACGCCCGACCCTGGTCTGGGGATGTACGTCTCGGACCTGGGCCCGCTGTGGCCCACCTTCGGCGAGTTCTCCATCCCCAAGGAGACCGTCAAGGACCAGCCGGGGCGGATCGTCAGCAAGCTACTCGACGGCCAACCGGACGACTACTGGAAGGGCGCGGTCTACTATGGCGTCCACTATGAGGGCTGGGCCGCCCAGACCGGTGTGGTCGAGAGCTCGAAGTCCGGCGAGATTCACCTCACGGACCGCACGCCGGGCTGGTGGTTCGGTACGGCGTACGGCGGCGGCTACGCCCATGAAGAGGGACGGGGGATGCTGGTCGGGCACATGAACGCTCTCGACCAGCCCGGCGAGTGGCACTGGCAGGACAACATCCTGTACCTCATTCCGCCGGACCGTAAGCAGCCCGCCAACGTCGAAGCCAAGCACCGCCAACTGGCCCTCGACCTCAGCGGACAGCAGCACATCCGCATCGAGGGGTTGGCGGTCGAGGCCGCCTCCGTGCGGATGCTCGACAGCGCCGATTGCACCTTCGACCACTGCCAACTGACCTACATCAGCCACTACACGCGCCACTATGGCATCGGTGCTGTCGAGCATGGCCGCGACACCATCAAGTCCGGCGAGACCGGCATCTTCGTTGGTGGCCACGACAACTCGTTCCTGAGCTGCAGCGTGCGCATCAGCGCGGGCGCCGGCTTCTACCTGCGCGGCTACCACCACACGATCCACAACTGCTTGATCGACGAGGTGAGTTACACCGCCCACTACCTCAACGCCATCACCGACGCGGTGTCGGACTTCGGCGACTATGAGAACTTCCTCGTCGGCGGGCACGTGATTACCTACAACACCATGCGCAACGCGGGGAGACACTTCTTCAACTTCTACGGTAACGGCCCCAGCACACAGTCACGCACGCGCTCCGGCATGGACTACATGGCCACGCTGTTCGCCCACAACCACCTCTACAACGGGATGCTGCAGACCAAGGACGCGGGGTTCTTGACCAGCTACTATGCCAGCGCCGGCACGCTCAACGGGCTGAACTCGCAGGTGGCCTACAACGTGATGCATGACTGCTACGACCTCGCCGCCATGCGCTGGGGCGTGCTGGGGATCGTCTATCTCGACGCGGGAAGCTGCGACGTAGACCTGTACAACAACCTGCTGTGGGCCGCGCCGGGCTCCCTGCAGCGGGGGCTGTGGTACAACACGATGTGCGTGGATGTCCACGAGCGCAACAACATCTTCCACCCGGAGTTCACCCGCACCAGTGCGGAGCTCAAGCCAGCGGATTTCCCCGGCGGCAAGCCCTTCCGCTTCGGGCACGACTTCGCGAACCCCCCGCCATTGCCGCAATGGCCTCAGCTCGTGAAGCAGCGCGTGGCGATGCCTGCCGGCCTCGGAGAGCTCAAGGATGGTGCCGCGATCGGCCTGGGCGAGGTGGACTTCAGCGAGGGATGGCAGTCGGGCGTGCTGCGTTTCGCCAGCGCTGAGAAAGGCCTCAACAGCGACCGCGCAGCTCGACAGGCCCCTCGCCACCGAAAAGCCACTGACCCGCTGATCATGGAGGTAAGCAACAACGACGGGCTGCAGGAGAAGATCAAGCGGCAGTGGACCTTCATGTTCGGCGTCGCCGATGGCGCGTGGATCCGCTTCGACAAGATGCCGCTGGGGGAAGGCTACCAGCGCTTCCGCGTGATCTATGGCAACGACCAGCCTGCCGCCCGGGCACTGGAGGTGCATCTGGACAGCGCGGACGGCCCGCTGGTGGGCACGGTCAGCCTGCCGCAGACCGACCGGCCTCGCGGGGGCCGCATCCAGATCTACGCCGAGGCGACCGGGTCCATCGCCCCGGCGGCAACCGGCACCCATGACGTCTTCCTGGTGTTCCGCTCCCCTGCCGGCACCTCCGTTGGCGAGTTCGAGTACTTCCGCTTCGAGCGTTACCGCGGGCAAATCCCGCTACAGAGGAACGAAGTCAAGCTGGAGCTACGCATCGGGAGCAAGGATGGGGAGAAGATCGGCGAGTTCTACCCGCGCAGCACTGGCGGCGCCGACAACTACCGCGACTTCGTCGCCTCACTCGAGCCCGCGCAGGGCAAGCAGCCGCTCTTTCTGGTCGTGCGCTCCGCCTCTGGCGGCGCGATCGGGACCATCGCGGGGCTGAGCCTGGAGAGGGCGAGGCAGCCGGTGGACTGGACGGGTGTGGGTGGGCCGCCGCTGACGGCGGAGGGCAAGCCGGTCTACCCACAGCCGACCAACCGCCCCTGCGCCCGGCCCGGTGACCAGTTTGCCAGGGCGCGCGACGGCGCCGTCGCCTCCGGGCGACCCATCGCGACCGCCATCGCAGTGGGCAAGGCCCCGGTCGTGGATGGAAGGCTGGACGAGTGGCCGACTGCCGAGGCGTCTCGCACCGTGAACCTCGCCGAGGACCCCTATGGCGTCAGGACCCCCGTGCCGCCGAGCCAGGCATGGCTCGCCTATGACGCCGAGGCCCTCCACGTCGCCCTGCGGCACCCGGTGAACAACGCGGCCAGGCTACTCCCCTCGTCGCACGAGTGGGGCGCAGTGGATGGCGTCGAGATTGCTTTCCAGAACACCCTCGCCGCCCAACCAGGGGCGATCCTGACCCTCTATGGCTACCCGGACGGCAAGTTCGCGAGCGAGGACTACGGCGGTGCCTCTGCCGCGGAGATTGCGAAGCTCGAGCAGGGCGTGACCTACAAGGCTGTGGTCGGCGAGAAGGAATGGACGTGCGAGTGGCGCATCCCCTTCAGCGCGTGCGGCTTCACGCCGCAGAGCGCGCCCCTGTGGGCCTTCAACCTCGGGGTCCGCAAGCTCTCGCCGGAGGGTTGGGCCATCTGGCGCGGCACCGGCGCCGCAACCTACCAGGTGGGCCGCGGCGGCCTGCTGGTGTTCCCTGCCGAGATGCTCGCCACATCGCTGCCGGCTGACAAGCTGGAGGTGCATCTGGACGCGCAGGCGGCAGGGACGGTGACGGCCGATGCCGAGGGGAACGTGTCGCTGTGGCGAGATGTCAGCGGCAACCAGCGTGACGGCAAGCAGGCGGATGTCAAGCTGCAGCCCAGACTCATCGCCGACGGCATGAACGGCAGGCCCACGCTGCGTTTCGACGAGAAGCGCAGCACGCGGCTGCACCTGCCCGACCTGGCGGACAAGCAGATGCCGGCAAGTGCCATCGCGGTGGTCAGCAACCCGCTGCCCGGCGCGGAGGTCAACCACCACCCGCGCATCTTCACCGCGAGCGACGGCAAGGGGTTCGACTACCAGGTTGGCATTGCGCTCAACGTGCCGGACATGGAGACCGGGGGGCCGCGGGTGGTCAGCGGATTTTTCCCGAACGCCTGGGCGAAGTCCGTCCGCGTGGGCTGCTTCTCACCCAACGCGCAGACCTTCTTCACCGGCGACATCGCGGAGCTCCTGGTCTACAGCCGGGCTCTGAAGACCGAGGAGCAGGACCGGATTCGGGCCTACCTGACGGTGAAGTGGGGGCTGCAGTAGCCCCGAGCGGCACCGAGGGAGCCATGGCAATGCACTCGAGGAGTGGTGTCGATGAGACTGGTGCTCAGGGCCCTCGTGCTGTCCCTGCTGGCGACCGCCACGGCCCATGCCGCGCCGCAGTGGACTGTGCTGGGCGGCATCTTCTTCGAAGCCGAGGCCTACGACGGACGGCCGTGGTATGGTGACGATGGCTTCGGCACGCGACTGGAGGAGCCCCTGGCCAGCGGCGGAGGGGTACTCATCGGGATGTACAAGCCGGGCGCGGTGTCCTACCGGCTACTCGTCCCGGCCCCGGGCGACTACCATGTCTGGATGCGGTGCGCCGTGCCCGGCGACACACCGGTGAAGATCGGTGCGAATGTGCAGTCCGCCGCGGAACTGCGGGAAGTCGAGGTCGCCGCCACAACCACGATGGCCAAGCTCACTGCTGCCGGGGCCTATCAGTGGCGCAATCTCGGTACGCTTGCTTTCGTCCAGGGCGAGAACGAATTCATCCTGGGGCAGGCCCCTCAGCGGCCCGACTGTTTCTTCCTGACGCAGCAGGCAGACTTCACGCCCGACGACGGACTGCCGGACCTGGCTCGCCGGGCCAGAGAGGCACCCACGGGCAGGCTGCTGCCCGAGTTGCGCCATGACCGCCAGATCACGCAGCATCCGCAGTGGCTCACGACGCAGGCCCTGCGCCCGGCGTATGCCCACTTCGAATGGGATGCCAGGAACACGCCGCAGTCCTGGGCCAAGCGGGCGCGCGAGGCGGGAGCTAGCTGCCTGGTCGGCGTGGGCGAGATGCCCGCCGGTAGTCTGTCCGGCAAGCTGCGGGCCGTCCCGTTCGACAGGATTGACGACCCGGCGTTCAAGTACCCCGCAGGCTACCAACCCGACGACTACTCGTGGGTGAAGGAGTTCGCAGACGCCGGCCATGCGGAGGGGCTCAAGGTCGTCTTCTATGATGGGGCGCACCGCACCCTCGATCCCTTGCTCGTGACGCATCCCGACTGGCGGCAGCAGACCGCCGCCGGCCAGCCGTATGGGCACGGATTCGGCGCGTGGTACTCCCCCTACCGTCAAGCCTACATCGAGCGCTGGGTAAGAGCCGCGCGCGAAGGGGGCATCGACGGCATCATGGTCGACATGCTCTTCACCGCGCCCCCCGGCGGAGACTACTCGCCCTGGACCGTGCAGGCCTTCACGCGGCGCTTCGGCGTCGAGCCACCCCG
Source organism: uncultured Armatimonadia bacterium (assembly GCA_964542355.1). GTDB lineage: Bacteria > Armatimonadota > Zipacnadia > Zipacnadales > JABUFB01 > CAZIWQ01. Next base: position 4,417 of record CAZIWQ010000067.1, on the reverse strand, counting down.
GCACGAGGACCATCGCAATCTCACCTGGCAGCGCTGGATAGACTTTCAGACCTGGACGCGCGAGGAAGTCATGCTGGAGCTCACCGAGGCGCTCCACGCAGTCAGCCCCGAGATCGCCTGCATCTGGAACCAGACGGTAGGCTGGATCTTCAGTGGCCATGCGTATCTAGGCAGCCGCGCGGGGTGCTGCGGCGACGGGCTACTCGAGGAGATGGGCTGGGAAGTCACTCACAGCAATTCCCGGCAGCGACCCTTCGCCTGGCCGCTCCAGAGCGCCTGGCAGAGCCTGTTTCTCCACTGCCGCACCCCCTACGGGCAGATGTGGCACCTCAACGGCTCCTACACCCGGGTCAACCACGAGGCGCTGTCATACTCCATGTTCGGCAACGGCATCGCGCCGGCGGTCGTCGCCGGCGGGAACTGGGAGTTCATGCAGACGGTATGGGACCACATCCGGCCCTGCGAGCAGTACATGGCGGGGGTCGACCTCGAGCCCTACGCCGCTCTGCACTTCGGCGAAGACACGCTGCAGTGGTACGCTAACGCGCGCGGGGAGGGCGGGCGACGAGCATACCTCGCCAACGTCTTCGGCCTGTTCCAGGCACTGCTGGAGACTCACCTGCCGGTGGCCATCGTCACGGATGACGACCTGCTCGCGGCGGAGCGACTGCAGCGCTACCCTACCGTCATCCTGCCGAACTCCGCCTGTCTCAGCGACAAGCAGGCGGCGGCGCTGACGGGCTACGTGCAGGGCGGTGGCGGCCTGGTGGCGACCTTTGAGACCGGTGTCTACGACGAGAACGGTACCCGCCGCGACCAGCCAGCCCTGCGCGACCTGCTGGGAGTGACGGCCGCTAGCGTCCTGGAGCGGTCGGACTGGAGCCTGAGCACAGCGCAAACCCACGCACTGACGGACATCCCGGAGATCACTAACGGCGGCGAGCCATCCCAGGGCGCGCGCGACCGGAAGCTCCAGGTGCAGTTCTTCCTGTCGAATTCGGAGCGGAAGGCCGGTGTGGTGAAGACGACCGCCCTGCCTGGCGTTGAGACGGTAGCGTTGGGCGGCCCCGGACCGGGTTACAGCGCCCTGCACACCCGCACGGTCGGCTCGGGCCGCGTACTTCACTTCCCACCGGACATCGGCGGCGGCTACTTCCTCTACAATCACCCCATCGCCCGCCGACTCATCGAGCGTGCGGTGCGCTGGAGCGCGGGCACGCCCCCGCCCCTGGAGACCACGGCCCCGCTGGCCGTGCAGACGGTGTGCTTCCGCAAAGCCGACGAACTCATCGTCAACCTGCTCAACGACAACAGCTCCTTCGGGCGGGCGGCCGCGCCGAACCCGGAGAACTTCGGCGGTTTCCGCGACGAGGTACTACCCGTGCATGACATTCGCCTGGAGGCAAAGGGCGCATTCCGGGAGGCCCTGCTCCTACCCGAAGGGAAGTCGCTGTCAGTTGCCGTCGCGAACGGGACCACCCGGGTGACCGTGCCGAGACTGGACATCCATGCGATGGTGGTGCTCTCACTGTAGTGGCTGCGTCGTGTCCGCAGCGCAAGCCGACGCATCACACCCAGGAGAGCCGGTGACACCGTAGCCCGGGGGGACAGACCACGGGCATCCTGCTCCCCGCGGTGTCTCTTGCCTCGGGCACGGAGCTGACGCCCGGCAGTGCAGCCGACAGAACCGTCTCGCCCGCCGCGGATGACGCCAACGCCGGCGAATGGCCGAGCAAGCCGACGCGGACGGTTCGGGCTGCGGGTGGCGAGCTCCGCCCCGGAGATACGCTGCTTGCCGGTGACCGGCTGCGGGGCTACCTGACGGTGAAGCGGAGGCTGTAGCGGCGTCGGTCTGGTGATCCTGGTGGCACTATTGGTCGTGCTCGGAGGGCTGATGATGGCAACCGCCGCTGCAGGGCAGGGCTGCACGATCCAGCGTGACGAGGGCTCGGTGCTGCTCTCGTCGCCGGCGTTCGCGTTCCGGCTTGACGCCGCAGACGGCCTCCGCGCCGAGTGGCTTGAGAACCGCCTGACGGGCAAGCGGATCACACTGGACGGTGCCGAGCTGGAGGCTGACATCGGCCTGCCGGGCCGCCCGGCGGAGACACTACGCTTCCAGGTCGCGGAGATGGAAGCCGGACGGGACTCTGCCGCGGGAGAGTGCATCTTCCAGCTCGCGTCCAACCGATCGGGCGTCTCCGCCACCGTGACCTACCGCTGGAATGCCTCCGAGCCGGTGCTGCACAAGCGAGTGGAGATCCACAATCACGGGCCCGAAGAGGTCAACCGCCTGCTGCAAGTGCGCCTGGGGACCTACACCACCCGGGCCGCGTTGTCAGGCAGCGCGGCGCAAGGGTTCCCCGTCTACGCGGATGGCGCGCTGTTTCTGACCCTCGCACACCCGGCGGGCTGGGCGACGCACGAACCCGGCAGGATCAGCCTCCGCCACTATCCGGGGGCGAAGATCGCCGCCGGCGCCAGGTTCGCCTGCATGGAGACGGTCATTGGCGTCGGACCGGCCGCGGGGGCGTGCGAGGCATTCCTCACCCACCTGAAGCGTCGCATGCGGCGCACCGTGCGGGGGCACGACCGACCGTTCGCGATCTTCGAGCCCTTCGGTGCCAGAACCAACGGTGACTTCAACGAGACCGAGGAGTTCCTCCTGGACATGATCCGGAAGGTCGCTGCGGGGCAGCGCGACTCCGGATGCCACTTCGACCTGTTCTCGGTGGACTTCTGGGTCGACTACCACGGCACACTCAAGGAATGCGATCCCCAGCGCTTCCCTGCCGGCCTGGCGCCGGTTCTGGAGGCGCTGCGAGAACTCGGGGTCACGCCGGGCTTGTGGATCGACAGCTCCGGGGAGGCATGGTCCATCGGCGGCAATCCGGCGACGAAACCGGCGATGAACGTCGACCCCGTACGAGGGCCGGTGGATGTCCCGTGGGGGAGGGCCTCGTTCTGCCGGGCGACGGAGCCGGTCCGGTCGATGTACACCGAGGCCTTCCGCCATCACATCCGCGAGAACGGGGTGCGGCTGCTGAAGTTCGACAACCTCGCCGACGTGTGCCAGAACCCCGCGCACGCACACCTCCCGGGCTTGTACTCCACGGAGCCCATCGTCGACGCCGTGATCGAGTTCCTGCAGGCCCTGGATGCGGAAAGCCCCGACGTCTTCCTCATGGGCTACTGGGGGTATAAGTCACCGTGGTGGCTGCTTCACCTCGACACGTTCTTCGAGACGGGCATCCCCATGGAGGCCGCCAGCCCGGGGGATCGTGCCGCGCCGTACGCTCGCGCCGGAGTGACACGGAAGCTGGACCAGGGGCATGTCTACGCGCAGGACATCCCATGGCTGGGGACGGACTCGCTGGGGGTATGGCTGTCGCACTGGCCGTGGAATAGCCAGATCGGGACAGAGCGCTGGCAGGACGGCTTCGTCATCGACATCTGTCGGGGGAACATGCTGGCGCAGCCCTGGAGCGACCCGGAGTTCCTGACACCCGAGGAGCGCCGCCAGATGGGCGAGTTCATCGCGCTCTTGAAGGCGTGCCCCGAGTGCTTCGGCAACTCGCGTCTAGTCATCGGCGACCCGTGGCACGACGAGGCCTACGGCTACTGCTGCACCGACGGCGAACGGGCATTCCTGGCGATCAACAACTTCGGGTGGGAGGACCGCGTCGTGACACTGGAGCTCAACCCCGCCTGGGGGCTGCGTGCCGGGGGCGGGTGGGACCTCTACCGCTGGTATCCGGACGCGGCGCGGCTGATCGGCCCGGAGGGAGGGTTCGGCGATCGGGCGTCCATCGCCCTGCGTCCCTGCGAGGTCGTGTTGCTCGAGGTCGTCGCGCACGACGAGGCGCCCACCCTCGCCCACAGTCTGAACCCCGCGCCACTGCCCACGCGTTTCACTGAGGCGAGCGGGCCGGTGGCCATCACCGTCGTGGTACCCGGGAAGACGCAGGTGACGGGGCAAGTGCCCCAGACCCGCCGTGGCGGACTCCTGGTGGTCAGCGTGGAGCTGGAGACGGACGGCAAGCCGCGGGAGGTACAGAACCTCGGGTCGCACCTGTCGTGCGCAGCGACAATGGCCGACGAACCGGCTGCTTTCCGCCCGGCGTTGGGGGAGCATACCTACCCCGCTTCGTGGCAGTCATGGCGGCTCGCGATCGAGCCCGAGCACTCCGGACAACCGTTCAGCTTGGCCGTGGAGACCCGCGACCTCCCGCAGTGCGAGCTCCGCTGGTCGGCCCACTTCATCCCGCGGGGCAGGGAGTGACTCGCGGCGCTCCTGGCGCGGGGCCCACGCCGAGTGTCTCACGGGCCAACGTGACGAGTGCCACCGGACCAGCGTCGCACAATGGGTGTCGCCGGGCACTCCCGTGCGGGTCTCGCTTGCGGACACGCAGTGTCCGCG
>CAZIWQ010000066.1:0-13587 GCA_964542355.1 uncultured Armatimonadia bacterium | reverse complement strand
GGGCCCCGGAAGAGCGGCCGAAGAGTCGTTCTGAGGCCGCGCCGCTACGCTCAGAGACCCGCAGAAGCCACCCCCAGCCGTCTCCCCGCTAGAGACCCGGCCGGAAGTGGCCTTCTCGGCCGGGTCTCTAGGCTCACCAGTTGACCACAGCGTGGCCGAGGAGCACCGCCCGGCTCGTGACCCCCACGAGCCGGGAAGGACTCTTCGGCCACGTGTCGCATTGTGATACCGATCACGCTGACTGCGCACGGGTGACCACATGCACGCCTCGCTCGATCGCCCCCCCGATGCCCCCGCCTGGGTCCCTGTCTTCCTCTCGCTCCGACAGGAGATGGATGCGTGGATTGCTGCCAGCGCTCCGTTCCAGCGCTGTGTGCCGTTCCTCGCCGACTGCGACGATGGGGCCTTCCTCACTTCGTGGCTGTGCCACTTCGGGCTGACCCGCGATCCGGCAATCCTCGCGCTCGCCCGTCACCTGCGCGACGGGTTCGCCGCCTGGGCGGCTGCGCACCTGCCGCATGGCGCCTTCCCCCCCGGCGAGATCGCGCACCAGGGCACGCTGTACACGGGCTTCTTGCTGCGACTGTGGCATGCCGCACCGGACGAGACAACCGCCTCGCTGATCCTCGACGCGGCGGAGCATGTGGGGAACTGGGTGCCCGGGGTGCCGCCGTGGTACGACTGGGGGGAGCAGCGGTTCCTGTCATCCACCCCCGCCGGCGCGCCCTCACGGGGAGCCGGTGGCCCGGACCGGCCCGACCATTTCCGCTTCATCCAGTTGGCCCTCGGGGCACACCTCATCTCCGGTGACGCCCGCTATCTGGAGCTGAGCACGGGGTGGGCGACTCGGCGCGCCACGGAGCTCCTCGCCGACGAGGACAGCTTCGGCGTTGGCCCGCCGGCGGCACACGACGGACTGCGGCCCCTGGGTGCCGGCACCCCGGCCGGGGCGCGCCTCCGCCGGGGGGTGCGCGTCGAGCCATACGTTGCCGCCGGTGCCGTCGATGTCCTGCTCGACCTCCACAGCCTCACGGGCGAGGCACTGTACGCCAATGCCGCGCGAGTGCTGTGCTCGGCATTGGTGGAGGACTGCTGCGATCCCACCGTCAACGCGCACGCCGCGCTTCTGCACCGCTATCGCCTGGCGGCCGGGGACACGAGCTTCGATGCCCAGCTCGTCGGGCAACTGGCGGGTCTCCCCGAGCAGGCCCCCGGCGAGACGGTGATGGTGATCGACCAGGCGCCCGCGGGCCTGCCGCCCGGGGTGACGCCCCGGCCTGACACGCTTCGCTGGGGCTACCGCGATGAGACCGGACAGCTTGTGCCCGAGCTGTTCCCGTCCCCGGCGGCCCTGATGCTGGGCTACCAGATCAGCGGCAGTGTCGAGTTGGCTGTCAAGGCACTCGGGCTGGCTGCCGCCCGCCTCCGCCTGGCGCGAGAGAGCCTCCGCGACGGCCGCGGCCACAGCGCCTCCGGGCGCTCGATCGCGGCAGTGGCCGCCGGTCACGCCCGCGAAGCCGGCTACGGGAATGTGACTGGCTGTCTCTACGCCCTCGCCCACGCCGCGCTGCGCTTCGTCGGGCACGAGCGCCCGGGCCTGACGCTGATGCCCGCCGGCGACGGCCTGCCGGCCGAGGGCGCGGCCCTGTGCCGGAGTGTCATCGGGAGCCCCCCCCTCGGCGCCGTCTGGCACGAAGGCCAGATGCGCGTTGTGACCGCAGACGAGCCCGCGTCGCCATGAGCGGCGCTCTGTGACCGGGAGCCAGGGCGCGTCATCCTGAGCCCAGACCGCTGCGCGGTCTTCTGGCGAAGGACCTGCTCTTGCCGGAGGCACGCCGCTAGAAGAGCGGCCGAAGAGTCGTTCTGAGGCCGCGCCGCTACGCTCAGAGGCCCGCAGAAGCCACTCACAGCCATCTCGCCGCTAGAGACCCGGCCGGAAGTGGCCTTTTCGGCCGGGTCTCGAGGGCAGACCCTTCGTTCTGCGGGCGCCGACGGCGCCCGTAGCTCAGCGTGACAGGGCTCAGGGGGCCCCAAACTTCGAACTCGCCCACCCCTCAGGCGTCTATCCCTCAGTACGAGGACCAGGTGGGATTACGTGCGATCAGCGATCGAGCACAAGCGGCGGCGAAGAGGGTGCGGGCGCGGGCAACGTCGCTGCGGCCGCCTGTCCCGTGTCGCGGGGCTGCTGCTACTTGCGTGCCTCGTCGCCGGTCTGGCGCGGGCGGCTCCCACGGATGACCCGGTCGCGACCCGCGCGGCCGTCGAGCGGCTGGTCGACCGGGGCGAGCTGGGGCAAGCCCGCCGCCTGGCCGAGGCCGAGGCGCGACGCGAGGGTGGCGACGCGCTGCTCCTGCTGCGCGTGGCCATCGCCCTGCAGGAGAAAGACGCCCTCGAGGAGGCGCTCGGGGCCGCGGAGCTGGTGCTCACGCTTCGTCCCGGGGACGCCCAGGCGCAGAGCATGATCTACGAGCTGCACCGCCGGCACGGGACGCTCGGCAAGTACGAGCAAGTGCTGGTGGCGGCGGCGGCTCAGCCTGCCGGCGCCGCGACGGCGCTGCGCCGGCTCGCCGACTTCTATACGCGCGAGCGCAAGGCCGACGAGGCGCTCGTGGCGTTGGAGCGACTGGCACGGCTCGAGCCGCGCGATCCCGAGACGCACGCGCTCGCCGGGCGGATCGCCCTCCAGGCGGGACGCACTGACCGCGCCGTCGCATGCTTCCGCCAGGCCCTCACCCTCCGCCCGGGCGACCGCCGACTGCTGTCTGAGCTGGCCGAGTCCTACGCCCGGGCCGGCGAGCGTGACCAGGCCATCGCGACCTGGAAGCAGTCCCTCGACTTTGACCCGGCCGACATGAACTCCGTGCGCGCCCTGGGCACCACGCTCCACGCCGCCGGCTTCCACCAGGATGCCATCGACCTGTATCTGGCGGCGCGGCTCCGCCGAGAGAGCGCGACCGCCTTCGCCCCCGAGCTGGGAGAGGCCTACGAGGCCTTGCTGTTCATCGACAAGGCGGTGAGCGAGTACCTGCTGGCGCTGGCGGGCCCCATCGGCGGGGCCCGCCAGGCCGAGATGCGCCTCCGTCTACTCGCCGATGACGAGGCCGCCCGCCCCGACCTCATCGCCGCCCTCGAGCGTGAGCGCGCCGCACGCTCGCTCGCCGATGGCGCGCTGATCGCGCTGGGGCTGGCCTATCTGGAAGCGGGGCAAGCCACCCGGGGAGAGGCATGCTTTGCGGCCATCGGCGACGCAACGCGCCGGGGTCAGGCGTTGGTGCAGACGGCCGCCGGGCTCGAGCAGGCGGGGGACGGCCCGATCGCGGCAGCCCTGTATGAACTGGCGCTCGGGGCGACACTGCCGGCCACACTCCGGGCCGAGGTGGGCCTGCGGCTGTGTGGCCTCTACCTGGCGGCGGAGGAGTGGCCGCGCGCCCGCGACGTCTTGGTTCGCCTCAGCGCCGAGCCACTGCCTGGTCCCCTCGCCGTGGCCATCCGCCTGACCCTGGCCGACATCCTGGTACTGCAGGCGGGCGACTGGCAGGCGGCCGGTGAGCTCTACTCGCAGGTGCTGGTGGCCCCGCAGAGCGGCGAGGACCAGCGCCACGCGAGGTGGGGGATGGCGGATTGTGCCTTCGTCGCCGGCCGGCTGGCGGAGGCCGCGCAGGCCTACCGCGACCTCCTGAAGCAGGAGACCGAGGCCCCACCGGTTCCCCCCATGCCGCTCGGCGGCGGGCGCACCTCCCCCACCTGGGCGCTGTCGGCCGAGGCGGCAGTACCCGCGCGACCGATGGGTCCACAATGGGGGGCCCTCCGTCTCGCGGAGATCGAGTTCCGCTCCGGGCAGTTCAAGCAGGCCACGGCCGACTTCCAGCGTCTCGCCGCCGAGCACCCCGCGGGCCCGTACGCCAACGATGCCCTCGCGCGCGTGCTTGTCATCACCACTCGCTTCACGGGCGAGTCGCCGGCCGAGCCGAAGGTCCTCGCGGGCCTCATCCTGCTCGATCAGGGAGACCTTGCGGGGTCCGCCCGGGCTCTGCGGCAGGTGATGTCCCTCGGCCCCGATGAACCGCTGGCGGACCTGGCGACGATGCTGTACGCTGATGGTCTGGCCCGCTTCGGCGACCCGAGCCAGGCCGCGACGGAATACGAGAAGCTTGCTGCGGCATTCGCCCGCAGCCCACTCGCACCGGAGGCCTTGCTCGAGGCCGCCAGGCTGCGCGCCCGCCAACCCGAGCAGCGCGAAGCCGCGCTCAAGCTGTTCCGCGAGCTGCAGACCAGGTTCCCCCACAGCCCTGAGGCCGCCGAGGCGGAGATCGGGATCGATGACCTACTCCGGCACGCGACACGGTGAGGCAACTGTATCTCAAGGAGGAGTGGCACGTGGCACGCATCTACATCCCGTTCTACAGCCGCTATGGTAATGTTGAGACGATGGCGAAGGCAGTCGCTGAGGGTGTTGTCGAGCAGGGGTCCGAGCCGACCCTGGCCTTCACCGGTGATGTCATGACCCCGCCCGAGGTCATCGCGCGTGACGTCCGCTGGCAGGCAACCCACGAGCGCTTGATGGCCCAGTACCCGCTGGCGGCGGTGGCGGCCGTCGGGGAGGCGGATGGCGTTATCTTCGGCGCCCCCACCCGCTTCGGCGTGATGGTCGCCCACATGAAGAACTTCTTCGACATGATGGGGGGCCTGTGGACCTCCGGAGTCACGGACGGCAAGCCGGCCGGCACCTTCACCTCCACTTCCACCATGCACGGCGGGCAGGAGGTCTCGAACTACACGATGTGGCCCTGCCTGGCTCACCTCGGGTTCATCATCGTGGGTGTGCCCTACACCGTCAGTGAGCTGCTGACGACAACGACCGGGGGCACGCCGTACGGGCCGAGCCACGTCGCGGGCGGAGCCAGCGATGTGCCCTGCGATGCGACGGAGCTGGCGGTCTGCCGGGCGTTGGGTCGCCGGGTGGCCCACGTCGCCAGTGCCCTGGCCCGGGACGTGTCGCCCTGAGCTGCGGGCTCGCAGGCCCCGCCGAACGGAGCGTCGCGTCCGGCAGTGTGCCTCCGGCAAGAGCAGGTCCTTCGCCGGCGGACCGCTACGCGGTCCTGGCTCAGGATGACAGTCTACTGTGGAGGGCAGCCCTTCAGCCTGCCATCCCCTTGCTCACGAGCCGGCTCCACTAGCAGCGCGCCGCGCCGGGGCTATATGGTGCCTTGTCCATCGTGATTCGATCCAGTGGTGCCGGGAGGCACGCGTCCCCAATGCCCTTCGAAGCCAAGCCGCCACCAGCGCTCGCGCCACGGCTGGATGCCCTCCTCGCCGACGGGGAGAGCGTCGTCTTCTGCCTGGAGAGTGATGTCGCCGCCGACGGCTCGTACGGCCGCCGCAGCCTCATCCTCACCGACCGGCACCTGCTCGTCATCGACCCCATCGATGAGGCGGGCAACGCGCCGGCGCCTGCTGCTTCGGATGACGCGGCTCCGGAGCCGGCCGCCGCCAACGGTCACCTCCAGCTCTCCCTCGAGCACATCTCACAGGTCACGGCCGAGGCGCTGGTCGGGAGCGGAGTGCTCGCGGCCCTCGTCGACGGGCGGCGCGTCGAGCTCGTGCAGTATACCAACAGCCTCGCCGCGGAGTTTGCGCGCGCCGCGAAGGCCCTCACCGAGCTGGCCAAGGACCACAAACCGGTCTCGCTCGAGCGCCTGCAGGAGGGAACCGACGAGAAGCGGTGCGGCAAGTGCGGGCGGGTGCTCCCCACATGGTCGGACCTCTGCCCGCGCTGCGTGGACCGCCGGAAGGTGCTGCGCCGGATCGTGGGCTACAGCCTGCCGTACTGGCCGTACCTGATCCTCGGCGTGCTGCTCTCGCTGCTGGCGACCGCGGCGATGCTGGTGCCCCCGCGCCTGTCCAAGACTCTCGTCGACGACGTGCTGGCGCCCCCGCACCGCCACCCTGAGTGGCTCCTGCCGCTGATCGCGGGGATGTTGGGTGTGCGGCTGGTGGCGATGCTGCTGGGGATGGGTCGCGGCTGGATGATGATCTGGCTCGGGGGGAAGGTGACGTTCGACATCCGGGCTGAGCTGTACGCCAAGATGCAGGAGTTGACGCTGCGCTTCTTCGACCGCAAGAAGGTCGGCGGCCTGATCTCGCGCATGACGCGTGACACGGACTACCTGTGGCACTTCGCGGTGGACGGCGTGGCGGAGATGACGACCAACGGCCTGATGGTGATCGGCATCGGGGCGATGCTGTTCTGGATGCAGCCTCGGCTGGCCCTGTTCGTGCTCATTCCCGCCCCCGTGATCGCCCTGATGACCTACCTGTTCTTCCGCCGCATCCGTACGATGTACCATCGCCTGTGGCACCGCTGGTCGCGGCTGAGTGCGACCCTCGGGGAGGCGCTGTCGGGCATCCGCGTAGTGAAGGCGTTCGCCCAGGAGCCGCGCGAGATCGATCGCTTCAACCGCGACGCCGCCGCGCTGTTTGCCCAGCACGTGCATGCCGAGCGCACCTGGGTCACGTTCTTCCCGGTCATCGACCTGGCGACGGTGGTCGGCTCGTTGCTCGTGTGGCTCGTGGGGGGGTGGATGGTGCTCGGGCAGGCGGCGGGGGGCGCCACCCTCGGCGACCTGGTCGCCTTCCAGGCCTACATCGGGATGTTCTACGGCCCCCTGCAGTTCTTCGGGCACGTCTACAGTTGGGTCCAGCAGGCCCTGACGGCCGGTGAGCGGGTGTTCGAGGTCATCGACAGTGAGCCCGAGCACTATGATGACCCCGATGCGGTCTCCCTCCCGAGCATCCAGGGACAGGTGGAGTTCCGCAAGGTTCACTTCGGATACGAGAAGCACATCCCGGTGCTCAAGGGCCTCGATGCGGTGGTGGCCGCCGGCGAGATGATCGGGCTCGTCGGGCATTCCGGCGCCGGCAAGAGCACGATGGTCAACCTGATCTGCCACTTCTACGATGTCGACGAAGGGCAACTGCTCATCGACGGCGTCGACATCCGCAAGATCAAGCTGCACGACCTGCGCCGGCAGATCGGGATCGTGCCCCAGGAGTCGTTCCTGTTCAGTGGCACCATCGCCGACAACATCGCCTATGCGCGCCCCGACGCGACGCGCGAGGACATCATCCGCGCCGCTCGCGCCGCCAATGCGCACGACTTCATCCGCCGGCTGCCCGATGGCTATGACTCCGAGGTTGGTGAGCGCGGTGCGCGCCTGTCCGGCGGCGAGCGGCAGCGCATCGCCATCGCTCGCGCCATCCTCCACAACCCGCGCATCCTGATCCTCGACGAGGCCACCGCCTCCGTCGACTCGGAGACGGAGCAGCAAATCCAGCAGGCGATCGGCCGCCTCATCAAGTCGCGCACGACGTTTGCCATCGCCCACCGCCTCTCGACGCTGCGCAACGCCGATCGCCTGTGTGTGCTCAAGGGCGGGGAGCTTGCCGAGATTGGCACTCATGAAGAGCTGATGGGCAAGCCCAACGGGGAGTATGCCAAGCTCGTGAAGATGCAGTCGGAGCTCGCCAGTGTGAAAGCCGTCGATGGGTAGCGAGAACGGAGATGCGAACCGCCATGCCTGAGCAACCGACTGTCGCCGCCGCGACGACGGAGGCGCCGCTCGCCGCCGAGGAGCTTGCCGACTTCCCCGCGGTGCGCTTCCTCGATCCCGCTCGGCTGCGGTTCTTCCGTGGCGAGGACGGCACCACCCGGCTGGAGGTGGAGGGGGATCGGACGGTGCTCGAGGTCCGGGCCGTCCGCCTGTTCCCGATCACCGACCGCCGCGACTTCCTCAGCATCTGCGACGGGGGCGGCGAGGAGATCGGCATCGTGCGCAGCCTCCGCAGCCTCCCGCGACCGATGCGCCATCTCGTGCTCGAGACGCTGCGCAAGCGCTACTTCGTGCCCCAGATCACCTACGTCCACGCGCTCCGGGATGAGTACGGGATCCTCTACTGGGATGCAGAGACGACGCGGGGGCGGCGGCGGTTTGTCGTGCGCGATGTGCGCGACAACATCCGCGAGTTTCCCGGCGGCCGGATGCAGATCGCCGACGTCGACGGCAACCTGTTCGAGATCGCCAACATCGACGCTCTGCCGGGGCGGGGCATCAGCACGCTGTATCGGCTGCTGTGAGTTCCGGAACTACGCGACCGGAGCTTACTGCGCCTTCCCTGACTCGTGGTACTCGGCATCGATGTTGACGGCCCAGAGATCGTGATGGGCGCCCATCACATTGCGGGCGGCCAGCAGGCCGGTAGCGATACTGTGGTCCTGGTTGTTGTACTTGAACATGCCCCCCCGGCCGATGGGGGTCAGGTTCACGAGCGTCGCCAGGTACTCGCGCACGGAGTCCATGTGGGGGGCATAGCCGAGCTCCAGCACCGGGTAAGCAAACGGGCTGCGGACGACAAAGCCACTGCGCACCTGCGCCGGCTCGATCAATCCCATCTGCGCGAGCTCGCCCGTGGCGTGGGCAATCAGCCGGCTGTCATCGGGGGTGCGGTAAAGCTCATCGTTGGGGAACTGGAAGTACTCGACCGTCACCGGGCTGGCGCCGGAGGGGGCGCGCATCGCGGGGCTGAAGTTGGCGTAGCTGGCGATGCGCCCGAGCTGGACGTCGCGGGAATGCACGTAGATCCAGTTGTCGGAGAACAGCTTGCCCTCGACGAGCAGGTTGACGCACAGGTGGCAGCGGAAGCGGAGGCGCCGGGCCGCGTCCGCCACGGCGGCCGGTGGCGCCGGGTCCAGCCCCAGCACCACCTGCGTGATGGGATTGCTGCTCAACACGTGTGAGCAGGCAATCTCCTCGCGACCACGGGGGCCGTCGGCCACGACGGCCGTCGCCCGCCCGTTGCTGTGGCGGATCGCCGTGGCCGTCGTGTTGAGCAAGAGCTCTGCCCCGTGGGCCCGGGCCCGGGTCGCCATCTTCTCATACATCATCCCCGCGCCGAGGCGGGGGAACCGGAACTGCTCCACGAGGGTCTTGGCCCGCTCCCGCGGTTTGAAGAGCGCGTTGCGGACCGTCTCCGCCAGCGAGAGCCCCTTGATCCGCTGCCCGGCCCACTCCGCACCGATCTGGCGGCACGGGATCCCCCACACCTTCTCCGTGTAGGTCTTGAAGAACGCCTCGAACAGCTTCCGGCCGAACTGGCCGACGACCCAGTCCTCGAAGCTCACGGCCTCGCGGGGTGACACGGCATTGCGCAGGCAGGCGGCGAGGTAGCTGGTGGCAAAGCCGGCCGCCTCCACCGGCCCGACCTTCCGCAGCGTGTCGCCGAGCGCGATGGGGTAGTTGAGGAGCGCCTTGCGGTAGAAGATGCGCGTCAGTCGCTCCACGGCGAGGAAGTCGTCCCCCAGCATCCCATTCCACAGCGCGAGGATCTCCTCGTTCTTGGTGAAGAAGCGATGGGGGCCGACATCAAACCGCGCACCCTCGAACTCGAGGGTGCGGGAGATGCCTCCGACAATCGCCTGTGCTTCGAGGATGACGACCGGTACCCCGTGTTGCGCGAGCTCGTCGGCCGCGGCGACCCCTGCGGGTCCGGCGCCAATGACTACGACTGAGTCCAAGTGATTGCCTCCGGAGCTTGGTAAGGGCACGACACCCCATTATAGCGGCTCGACGACGATCAGGGCCACACCGTCGGCCGGCACCGTCACCGGCAGACACACCGTCCGCAGGTCGTCGGCGGCCACCACCTGCGTCTCCGCGCCGGCGCCGACGCGATACGCGCTCGCCTCGCACACCCCGGTGCCCGTCAGGTCGAGCGTGCAGCAGACGGTGCGCGCCTCGCCGCGCAGGTCGCCGACGAGCGCCAGCAGTTGGCCCTCGCCGCAGTAGACGGCCGTTGCGGCGTCAGGCTCGTGCACCGTGGCCACCGTGTTGCGCCAGTCCAGGAAGCGCGCGCCACTGAGGTCGCGGCCCGCCAGCGGGGCGAACATGTCCAGGTCGAGCTCGCGCGCCGGCCACGGCACCACTCCGGTCAGCAGGCAGCGCAGCGTCATCTGGCGGTGGACCCGCTCCGGCGCCTCCGGCTCGAGGCAGCCATAGCCGATGACACCGCGCGAGCGCGCGCCCATGAAGCTCCACTCCAGCGGCAGGGCGTCGAGGGCCGGCGCAGCCAGCGCCAGCTTCGAGTAGCCCCACTCCATCGCCACAACGTAGTCGGCGTAGTTCTCCGTCGCCGCCATCGGTACCATCGTGTTGTGCACGATGGCGAGCCCCTCGGGCCCGACGCGCTCGCGCGTCCACTGCATCAGGTCGAGCAGCTCATCCATATCCCAGTGGCCGGCCGGAGAGCCGGCCTGCGCCCCCATCCCCGGCGGCAGCGGCGCCATCCCGACGTGCGCGCTGTTGTGGCAGTACAGGGCCACATTCCAGTCGTAGTAAGTGCCGTCCAGGTCGTGGTGCGACAGGACGGTGTCAATGTACTGCTTCAGGAAGTCCAGCCAGCCGGAGCGCAGGCACATCTGGGCCCCGTACTCGTCTCCGGAGTAGTGATTATGGATCTGTTGCCCGCGATCATCAGGCAGCCGTGCCCACTCGGCCCCGTGGTCCTGGTAGGCCTGGACGCTGGGATGCAACTCCTTGTTGGAGAAGTAGGTGGCCACGCGGATGCCGTGGCGATGGCACGTGGCGATCACGCGGTCGAACTGGGCCATGTCGTCGGGTGCGAACGGCGGATAGGTGCCATCCCGCCAGAACTGGCCGTCGCGGAAGCTGTCGCCATCGTGATGGAAATGGGCGGTGCGGATGCCGCGGCGGGCCCACTCGGCAATCTTGTCATCGGCGGGCCAGGGCTTACGGTTGAACGCCGTGTGGACGAACGGCTGGTGCGCCCGCCCGGAGATGATCGGGATGCCCACGTAGGAATCGAAGAGGAGGGTGCGGCTCAGCGTGAGCGAGCCGACCGGCAGATCGAGGGGACACACGCTCACGGCGACGCCCGGAGGGCTGGTCTGGGCGGCCAGTCGCAGGCTCCCATGGCCCGGCTCGCCGGCCACCTGATAGTCCCACTGCCCGAGCTCGGAGCCCACAAACCACTCGAGCCCGCGCCGCCCTGGCTCCGCGACACACACATAGCGGGGCACGTAGCGGCTGTCATAGCTGCTGTCGAAGGTGCGTCCGGGAGCAAAGCGGCCCCACTGGCACACCCCGAACGCTCCCGGGTAGGCCGACGCCTCCGCCGGCGCGCCCGGCCGCAGGCCATAGTGCGTCAGCGCCGGCACGACGGAGAAGCTATGCATGAGTAGGCGCCGAACCTCCAGCCCCTGTGCCGGGAAGCGCAGCTCCTGGTGCAGCCTCACATGCCCCCACCGGTGCAGGTAGCTGGCGCAGAGCTCGGCACCCGAGAGGTTCCCGTCCGCATCCTGCAGCGGGCTGGTGAAGCTGAGCTGCACCGCAGTGCCCTCGCGGCTGATCTCGACACGCGGCGCCGGGCCGGGCACAAAGCCCCGAGCGGCACCGACCACGTCAAGCTGCAGCCCGCACGGCGCAGTCAGGAGGTTCTCGTCACCCAGCTTAGTGAGGCGGATGGCGCTGATGGCCCCCCCGTGCGCCAGGCTGTGCTCGACCTCATAGTAGCGCGTGCGCACGATGATCCGGCGCTCCGCGCTGTCCTCGATGATCTCCGCGGGCTCCGGATTTACCCCATAGACGTCGTTGTCGGACGGGGACGTGTGCCCCGCCGCCGTGGTAGACATGGCAGGCCTCCTGGTGACAGCTCATGTGCACAGGCTCTTTCGGTGGCGCAACCGTCGAGACCTCCGCGGCGCAAAGGTCGCGCGCGACGCGACGACGAAATCTTACCAGACCGGAGGTGCACACGTCCGCGCAGGAGGCTGACACGATGAAGAAGATCATCAACGACCCCGAGGCGTTTGCCGACGAGACGATCGAGGGCGTGCTCCTCGCCCACCCGCAGCATCTCAAGCGCGCTCCCGGGACAGCGCGCGGCCTCGTGCGGGCGGATGCCCCGGCCGGCGGCAAGGTCGCCATCGCCACCGGCGGTGGGTCCGGGCACATCCCGGTGTTCCTCGGCTACGTCGGCCCCGGGCTGCTCGATGGGGTGTCGATCGGCAACGTGTTCTCCTCCCCGTCCGTCGAGGCCATGGTCGCGGTGACGCAGGCGATCCATGCCGGCCGCGGGGTGCTCTACCTGTATGGCAACTACTCGGGTGACTGCATGAACTTCGACATGGCGGCGGAGATGTGCGCCCTCGAGGAGATCGAGGTGCAGACGGTGCGCGTGCGCGATGACGTGGTCTCGGCCCCGCGCGCGAGCAAGGACCGGCGCCGCGCCGTGGCCGGGCTGTTCTTCGCCTACAAGATCGCCGGGGCGAAGGCCGAGACCGGTGCCGACCTCGCGCAGGTCGCCGAGACGGCGGAGCGTGTCGTCGAGAACACCTGCAGCATGGGGGTGGCACTGTCGCCGTGTACCATCCCCGCCGTCGGCAAGCCGACCTTCACCCTCGGTGAGGGGGAGATGGAGCTGGGGATGGGGATCCATGGCGAGCCGGGGATCGAGCGCAGCACGATCAGGTCGGCGGATGAGATCGCCCAGGTCATGAGCACCCGCGTCCTCGACGATCTCCCGTTCCAGTCGGGCGATCGCGCGGCGGTGCTCGTGAACGGTCTCGGGGCCACGCCGCCGGAAGAGCTCTACCTGCTGTTCCGCCGGGCCCACGCCGTGATCGAGGGACGCGGCGTAACCATCGAGCGCGTGTTCGTTGGCGAGTACGCGACCTCGATGGAGATGGCCGGCGCCTCCATCAGCCTGCTCAGGCTCGACGATGAGCTGTTGGAGCTGTTGGACGCTCCCGCCTACTCACCGTTCCTGCCCCAGTGGAGAAGCGCACGATGAAGGAGCAACTGACCGCCGCCGACCTGCTGCCGCTCGCGCAGCACGTTGCCACCTGCCTGGCAGCCGCGAGTGACGAGATCACCAGCCTTGATGCGCAGATCGGCGATGGTGACCTAGGGGTCACCTGTCGGCTGGGGATGACCGCGGCCGTGGAGGCCCTGGCGGGGTTGAGTGCCCCGGCGCCCGAGCACGCGCTGATGAAGGCGGGCATGGCCTTCAACCAGGCGGGGGCCTCGACCTTCGGGGCACTCGTGGCGACCGCGGCAATGCGAGCGGCGCGGTACGCGAAGGAGCAGGGGCGCGACCAGTGGGGGGCTGGCGACATCGCCGCGGCGGCGCGCGCCGCCGCCGAGGGGATCCAGGAGCGGGGCAAGGCCGAACGCGGGCAGAAGACGTTGCTAGACGCCCTGTGGCCGGCGATCGAGGTGCTGGAGGCAGAGGGCGCGGCGGGCACGACACTCGCCGATGCGCTGGCCGCCGCCGCAGACGCCGCCGCCGCCGGAGTGGAAGCGACCCGCCCGCTCAAGTCCATGTTCGGACGGGCGGCCTGGCTGCAGGAGAAGACCGTCGGCGTCCCCGACCCCGGGGCCACCGTGACAGCCCTCGTGTTCGCCGCCATCTCCGAGTACGTGCGCCAGTAGCCCACGCCCCCCCTCGGCGCCAAGATGGGCCCTGCAGGCCGCCGCGGAGGGGCCGGATCCCGCAGAGCGGGAACCGCGTCGT
>CAZIWQ010000065.1:5460-13657 GCA_964542355.1 uncultured Armatimonadia bacterium | reverse complement strand
CATCATACTCGTGTGCGAAGGCATACAGGTGCGTGTCACCGGAGTCGAGCCAGTCTTCCCCGGTCAGGCGACCGGCACCGTCGTAGGCGTAGTAGATGCGGGTGTTGTCCTCGCGCACGATCCGCGTCCGTTGGCTATCCTCGTCGTACGTGTAGTACAGGCTCTGCAGCAGGCTCTCGGGCCCGAGATGGAGGATGCTGGTGACCTGCCCCGCGGCATCGTAGCTATGGTACGTCGTCACCCCATTGGGGAGCGCCTTCGCGAGCTCCCGCCCCAGCGCATCGCGCTGGTAGTAGACCGTCTGCCCCCACGGATCGGTCAGGGCGGACAGGAGGTTGCGAGTGCGAGGATCATACTCGTAGTAGGTGGGGTTCCCGAGGGGGTCCAGCACCACGGTGCGACGCCCGGCCGCGTCGTAGTGGTAGTAGACCGTGTGCGCCAGCGGGTCGGTCACCGCCACCAGTTGGCTGCGCGCGTCGTAGCCATAGTAGGTGGTTCGCCCCGCCGGTGTGCGCGTCGCCACGAGGCGGTTCGCGGCGTCGGAGGCGTAGTAGGTCATGAGGCCCAACGGGTCAGTCGTGGCTACCGTCCGTCCCGCCGCGTCGTAAGTGGTCTCCCGGACGCCGGATAGGGCGTCGACAACCCGGAACGGACGGTTCAGCGCATCGTACACGAAGTACGTCGCATACCCCAGCGGGTCGATGGTGCGGACCCGGTTGCCCTGGGCATCCGCGCGCTGCCGGAGGCGATGGCTGACGGGCAGCCAAAAGTAAGAAAACCGCATTCCACAATGCGGTTTCCGTCGAACCTGAGCTGAAGCACGAGGTAGTTGCCACGGCCGGGCTCGCCAGCCGTCCCAACGGCGTCAGGCGAGGCGATCTCCCCGACGTTACGAGGATTCTGGAAGTGCTCGAGGACCCCGCGGCTGAACAAGCCCATTCCCCCTTGTGGACGTGCTATCTATACCACGGACGGGCTGCCGAGTCAAGGCCTTTTTGTGCGTCCGCTCCTCGATTTTGTATCCCGCCGCCGCCGGATTGACCTTCGTGGGGGCACCGTCACCTACGAACGGGTCGATGACGGCAAGCAGCTACCCGACGACCGTCGCGAATCCTGAAGGGAGTTCGTGTGTTCACATTTGCTCATCGGTGTCGGCCCGATCACGTGGGGCTGACGGCGACCCGCTCGCGGCCGGGTGCGTGGCCGCCGGCGGTTGACGTGACGCGAGAAGCGGGGTCGTTCTCAGGCCGCCATGCTGTGCTCAGGGACCCGCAGAAGCCACTCACAGCCGTCTCGCCGCTGGTGCTGCGTTAGGGATGGTTCTATGGGCTCGGCGCATCGCACGGATCGGTCCGTGCCGGGCCCCGGCCAGAAGTGGCCTCGTCGGCCCCGTCTCCACTGGGGGGACCGCAGGGGGGCGTGGGTGAGGTTGCACTTGGCTGTCAGGCGGAGAGCTGTTACAGTGCGCGCAGACGCCGGCTCACTGTCTCGGGGAGCGGCGGGGGCTCCGCGGTGGCCAACAGCTCGCGCACTCGCTCGCGAGCGTGTGCCACTACATCGGGGCGGCCCTCCCCCATCCAGGCCTCGTATGACAGGGGCGGGGCAAGCGCGGGGGTGACCAGCTCCGTGCGGAAGTGCTCGATCGTGTGCGCGGCGCCGAGGTAGTCGGCGGGGCACCCGGCGATGGTGTCCAGGGCCAGGGCGTCGGCGTCCACCGCGACTGCGGCCGCCACACGCCTGAGGTAGCCCCACAGCTCCAGGTCCAGCACGAACTTCTCAAAGCTCATCGCATTGATCTGGTCGAGGATGCCGAACGCCTGCAGGGCCACGTGCGCCGCGCCGCTCCAGGCCGCGAACGCGGTCATCATGCTTTCATAGCCTGCGCGAGCGTCCGGGCTGAACGAGCCCGTGACGCCGGGGGACGCGCGGTAGGGCAGCTTCAGGCGGCGGGCCAGTTGCGCGCCCACAGTCGTGCTCAGGGCCTGCTCCGGACGGCCGAAGCCGCTGCCGGCCGTGCGCATGTCGCTGCCGAAGCCACCCAGGCCGATGATGACCGGCGCACCGGGGCGCAGTGCCTGTGTCAGCACCACGCAGCCGATGAGCTCGGCAAAGGCCTGGGCCAATGCCCCCGCCGTGGTCACCGGCGCTGTGATGCCCATCAGGATGCCAGGTGTCAGCAGGACGGGCTGGCCGCCCCGGACATAGACGAGCAGGGCCTCGGCCATCCGGGCATCCAGGCGCAGGGGGCTGTTGATGTTGATCAGCCCCACGACGGCCGGGGTGGTCTCCAGGTCCTCGAAGACGGTCTGTGCCACGTCGAGGCTCTGCCGCGCCCCTTCCCTGCCGGCGACGGACCCGAAGCAGGGCTTGGCGGAGCACTCGATCAGCGCCCGGGTCAACTCGATCGGGCGGCGCTCCGGCGGCACATCGTGGGGCTCGACCAGCAGGCCACCGGTGATGTCGACGAGGTCGGAATGATGCGCGAGCAGGGCGAAGCGACGGAAGTCCGCCAGCGTGGCTTCTCGCCGCGCGCCCTCGGCATCGGTCACGAAGGCGCTGCCATAGCCGGGCGAGAGCAGCAGCTCGCCGCCGCCCACGGTCACAGTGCAGCGCGGGTCGCGGGCGTGCAGGGTGAACTGGGCGGGAGCCAGGGCAAGCTCCTCCTCGCACAGCGTGCGAGGGAACAGGATCCGGTCACCGGACTGCGTACAGCCCGCCCGCTGGAGGTACCGCGCGGCCTCCTCCGACTGGATCAGCAGACCAGTCTCGGCCAGGACCGTGTGGGCGGCATCCAGCAGCGCTTCCTGCTGCTCGGCAGTCAACTGCTGCAGGGCCTGGAGAGGATGAGGGATCATGGTGGCTTCTGCACCCTACTCGTGCCGCGCTAAGGGTGACACCGGTGGTGCGTGAGGCCCTCCGATGAGCGCGCCGGGGCTGCCATCGTGGCCCCGCAGCGGCAGAATCGGCGTACAGGGCCACAGGACGGCTTCTGCCGCCCCTCCGGGGCTCTTGTGGAGGTTGGGGCGCCGGAATCCACCGGCTTCCGCCGGTGGTCCCGCAGGGCGGGACGGCCGCCCTCCGGGCTACAACGGCCCCGCCAATGGGCCCCGCACGGACCAATCCGTGCGATGGGCCGAACTCATGGAACCATGGTTGACACGGCACCAGAGGTCCGGCCGGAAGTGGCCTCTTGGACCGGGGCTCGGGGTCAGTGTCGGTCCCGCAGGGCGCGCAGCAGGTCGTGGGCACCGCAGTCGGGGAACCTGTCGAGCAGTGCGCTCACCTGCGCAGCGTGCGCCGGGCCCAGCCCCGCCCGGAGCAATCTCGCAGCCTTCTCGTTCAGCTCGCCATCGCTGAGGGGATTCGTGTAGTCGCCACGTGCGCCGAGGGTGGCGCCCTTCAGTTCGCGTCCGTCCGTCAGGCGCACCGTCGTCCGCGCCAGGGCCTCGGCCGGGAAGCGGGCCTGGATGTCGTCGGCAACCCGGGTAGTGATCCGCCGGCCCATCGCCAGCACGCGCGGGTCGTCCAGCCGCGAGGGGTGCACCTGGCCAATGCCGATCTCGCCATCCACCGCGAAAACCGCCACGGCCCACGGCAGTGAGTACTGCGCGGCATCGGAGTGCGTCGGCGGGAAGTGCGTGAGGTTGGCCGCGTTCGCGAAGGTCTCGACCTCGATCGCCGCGATGTCATCCCCGGTGAAGCCATGCGCCTCGCGCAGCGCGCGCAGGCCTTCGATCACCGGCTGCGCCCAGCGACATACGGGGTAGGGCTTGAAGTACTGGCGCAGGATCATCCAGTCTTCGCCGACAGTCGCGGCCTGCTCGCGGCCCCGCGGCTCTTCCGTGAAAAGTGAGGGGAGGCCCGGCAGTCCCGCTTGCCCCATCGCCAGCGCCATCGCGGCGGCCCAGGCTCCGGGTCCCGCGGCATCCTTCACGATGGAAGGGTGGTCGGTACAGCGTAGCATCGGGCAGACCGGCGCGTAGTATTCCGCGATGCCCAGCACGTCGTCCACCTGCTCGACCGGCAGGCGCAGCATCTTGGCGCCGGCTGCCGCCGCCCCGATGGCCACCCAGCTTCCTGAGGCGTGGTAGTGCGGGGCGTAGAGTGCGTGCAGGGCGATGCCTGCCCGGCTGGCGAGCTCGTATCCCACCGCCACCGCCGTCAGCAGCTCGGCGCCGCTGACCGAGTCCTCGCGCAAGGCGCAGGCGCCGAGGGCCAGCGGCACCACCGTCGCGCCGCAATGCCCCTTGTTGGGGCGGAAGCCGTCGTGGCAGTCGAGGCTGTCGATCACCTGCGCGTTGAAGTAGCAGGCCCCCACGAGGCTGCTGTCCTGCCCGCTGAACCACAGCGGCGCCTGTCCCCGGCCGAACTGCGCACCGACGAGGCGGAGCATCGTCTCGTACGCCGGCAGGCACCGGCTCCCCGCGGCCGTCGCGATGATGTCCGTGACACAGCGCCGCGTCTGCCGCTGCACCTCAGGCGGCAGGTCCTCCCACGTCACATCGACCAGCCACTTGGCGTAGTCCATGGCATCCTCTCAGTATCTCAAGCGGGCTTCCGACCGGTCAGCAGGTAGGTGTCCAGCTCGGCGAGTGTCAGGCCGGCCAGACCGAGGTTCTGCAGGTTCCGTCCGCCGGCGTAGTAGTCCGTGTCGTTCACGATGCCGGCCAGGTGGATCATCGTTTCGTAGGTCGGCACGGGCACGCCCGCCTTCCTGGCCAGCGACACCGTCAGCGTCACGCCCATCGGGATGTCCTCGGTGACGTAGCGGTCCTGCATGCTGAAGGGGCCCTTGCTGGAGGTCTTGGCGAACTCCTCAACACTCATGTTGAAGCTGTCGACGAAGACCTCATCGTAGGTGTAGGGGCGATAGCCGAGGGCGGTGAACAGCGCCGCACGCTCGGCGTCCATGGCGTGCACGACCTTCTTGACCGAGGGCGTGATCCCCTCCTTATACATGTAGAACTCGCCGCCACTGAACTCGATGCGGCCCATGTTCAGCAGCGCCCCGACGGGGTGGACGATGATGTTGACGTTGTACAGCGCGGGCTCGAGGATGCTACGGCCCGGCTTGACCATCGGGGCATAGGTACCCTCGAGCGCGGCGATGGCTGCCGGCGTGTCGGCCGCGGGGAGGGCGGCGTAGAGCATGCTCGGGCCGTCAATGCGGTGGATGTTCACCGTTCCCGGCCCGGCGAGACGGCGGCAGCAGTAGGGGAAGGTGACGCCCTCAGCAAGCACCACCGGCGTGTCCATCCCCAGCTCATCCCAGACTCTCCGGACGACCAGTGTCCCCCCACTGCCTGGCCACAGGACCACCGCCTGCCCCGGCTGCAGCAACGGCGCCAGCTCGCGCCCCGCGCGCTCGTGGGTCAGCGCCTGCGTGGCAACCATGACGACCTCGGCACCCGAGACCGCCTCCGCCAGGTCCGTAGTCGTCAGCGCCAGCTTCGCGAAGCCGGTGCGGGCGATGCCGGTGACCTCCAGGCCACCCGTGTGCCGGATGGGAGTGATGTTGTCAGCGTACTCGGGGAACTCGAACAGCCGGCACTCATGTCCCGCCAGAGTCATGTCTCCGGCGATGGCACAGCCGCCGTTGCCCGCGCCGATGATGGCGATCCGCTTGCGTGTCATGCACTAGCACCTCGCGAAGGATGCACGGTCAGGGAACCAGCCCGGCGATGCGGAAGAAGCTGTGCCTGATCTTCTCCCTCTCCTCCGCGCAGGGCGCGCACCGCCAGGTAGCCCAGATGCGCGCGGGTCGCGGCTTCCGCGCGCGCCACCTCGCCCTGCTCGATGGCCGTCACGATGTCCCCCAGGCTGTGCTCCTCACCCCGCTCGCGCAAGGGGATGTGCTCCCGATAGGGCATGTTCGTAAAGGTGTTGAGGATCAGGGCCTCCGCGTTGCTGCAGTGCGCCAGGTAGGGGTTCGGGCAATGACGGACGAGGCAGGAGTGGAACTGGAAGTCGAGCTCGTAGTAGGGCCGGACGGTGCCGGCGACGGCGGCCTCGTGAGTGGCATCGGCCAGCCGGCGGAGCTCGGCGATGCCCTCCTCGTCACCGCGCTCGGCCCAGACGCCGGCGATCATGCCCTCGATCGCCTGCCGGGCCTCGCCGATCTGCACTACCTCCTCCGGCGTCCGCTTCGGGACGAAGCGGCCGCGATTGCGGCGCTCAACGAGGACACCCTGAGTCACAAGCATGCGTAGCGCCTCGCGCAGCGGCGTACGGCTGATGCCGAGGTCTTGCGCCAACTGGACCTCCGGGAGGTGCTCGCCGCGCCCGAGCTCGCCCTGCAGGAGCCGGGCGACGATCGCATCGTAGGCACGCTGTGTCAGGTCATCGGTTGCCATGCGTCGCCTCCGGGTCGGATGGGGGCGCTCGGCCCAGGGCTGATTGTATGCAATCCTGCATACAAAGTCAAGCAGGACGTTCGGTTCCGGTTCCGTAGCAGAGGCCGGGCGCAACTCGACCACGCAGGACAGACGCGGGTGCACCGGGAAGCGTACCTCCCGCGTGCCCGCCGGCAGTTCGGTGCCGATGGCCGGCGGCGCGATCAGCGACACCCTCGCCGCGCGCGAGACGTGCGTCTACCGGCTCGCGAATCCATAGCCGTCTCGGGAGACAGTCCATGCCAAACCTGTCCTTCTACGACTGCAACTGCATGATCGGCACCCGGCAGTGGCGTGACCGGCGCCAGCCGGCGACGCTCGCCGACTTCCGCGCCGACCTCGACGACTGCGACATCCAGGCCGCGCTGGTCTACCACGCGGCGGCGCGGGAATACTGCCCGGACTACGGCAATCGCCTCCTGCTGCGGGAGATCGGGGATGACCCGCACTTCTTGCCGCAATGGGTGGTTCTGCCCGCCCACACCGGCGAGATGGCTCCCGCCGGGGAGTTAGTTGCCGAGATGCTCCGCCTCGGCGTCCGCGCCGCCCGTCTCTTCCCCAAGGCCCATCAGACCGGCCTGAGTGCCGAGGCCTGTGGCGACCTGTTGGCGGCCCTGGAGGCGAAGCGCATCCCGTTGTTCATGGACGCCGGCGAGCTGGAGCTGCCCGCAGCGTACGAGGTCGCCCGCCGCCACCCGGAGCTGCCGGTGGTGCTCTGCGGCGTCTACTGGGACAAGGACCGGGTGCTGTTCCCGCTGCTGGAGCGAGCCCCGAACCTGCACCTGGACACCTGGGCCTACCAGAACCATCGCGCCTACGAGGTCTTTGTCCGCAACTTCGGCTCGGAGCGCCTGCTGTTCGGCACCAATCTCCCGCACCGCAGCCCCGGTGCCGCGCGGATGATGACGTGCTACGAGGACCTGTCGGACACCGACCGTCAGAACATCGCCGGCGAGAACCTGCTGCGCTTGCTGCGCGACGTGGAGGGGGCCGCGGGCCGGCCGGTGCCGCAGTACACCCCGCCCCGCGAGCACCCCGAGGATGACCCGATCGTGGCCTGTGTCCGCGCCGGCAAGCCCCTTCGCAGCGAGTTCGTGCTCGACAGCCACAACCACCTGGGCCATCCCGGCAGCCAGGGCATCGACCTGTGCAGCTTCCCCGACAACGATGCCGCCGGCCTGATCGCTACGATGGATCGTCTGGGCGTGGATGTCGCCTGTCCGAGCAGTTGGGCGGGCATCACCTACGCCGGCCCGGACGCCAACGACCACACGCTGCAGGCGGCCGCCGGCTACCCGGGCCGCATCCTGCCCTACGGCTGCCTGAACCCGAGCTACCCCGAGCTGTTCCAGTCGGAGTTCGAGCGCATCTTCCTGACCGGCCGGGTGATGGGCTACAAGCCGGCGCCCTTCCGGCAGGTCGTCCCCCTTACCGCTCCGATCCACTATCCGGTCTACGAGTGGTGCGGGCGCACCGGCGCTCCGGTGCTCTGCGGCGACGGGCCGCTGCGGCTGGCGGAGGTCAAACAGCTTGCTCCCCAGTTCCCGCAGGTGACCTTCCTGAACGCCCACACGGGCAGCAGCTATGACTTCGCCGAGGCCACGGTTGCCGTGTGCAAGGAGTTCCCGAACGTCTACGCGGAGATCACCTATACGCTGATCTGGTATGGGGTCATCGAGTACCTGGTGGCGGAGCTAGGGGCGGAGCGGGTGCTGTATGGCACCGACTGCATCATGCGCGACGCGGCGCCACAGCTCGGCTGGGTGGCGTGGGCGAAGATTCCGTATGCGGCCAAGCAGCGGATC
>CAZIWQ010000065.1:0-5450 GCA_964542355.1 uncultured Armatimonadia bacterium | reverse complement strand
TAGCTCTCGGTCTTGCGGCTGCAGTGATGGGCACACCCCTGGCGGTCACCAAGTTCTGTTTACGAGAGGGACGAGCGAACAATGGCAAGAGCGCACCTTCTGCTACTCATGTGCTGGCTGGTGCCGTGGTCTGCCGGCGAGGCCTTTCCCGCCGAGAATCTGCTGCTGAACGGTGAGCTCGAGCGCGGCCTGGAAGGCTGGCAGACCACCAAGCCAGCGGGAGGGACGATCGAGGTCGTGCCCGGTCCGCGCGGCAAGTGCGCACGCCTCAGCTCCACCGACCGCAGCGCCTCCACCTATCTGACACAGGCGATTGCCCCCGAACTGATCAGGGGGAAGCGGCTGCGCTTTGAGGCGATGATGAAGGCACAGGATGTGGCGCTCGGGACCTACCCGTACTCCCAGGCGAAGGTGACGCTGGTGTGGAACGACGGGCATGCCGACCACGAGACGGAGATCGACTTCCTGTACACGTTCCCCTGGCGGAAGGTCAGCGCGGTCTGGACCATTGGCGAGAAGTGCGAGCGCGCGACCCTCTACCTCGGGATGCACACGACAACGGGTACGGTGTGGTTTGACGACGTGGCGCTTGCGGTGAGCGAGCTCAAGTCCGAGCAGTCGGTGGCCCAGGGGGTGGACCAGCGCGTGTATGACGACGGGACGGTCCTGCACGTTGGCGGCCGCGACTTCACACAAGTGCAGTTGCGGCCCTCGCAGGCGCCCACTGCCTTCACGCCGACGGCGACTGAGGAAGCCAATGGGTTCGTGGTGTTCCGGACCGAGAACCCCTCGGCGCTCTCTCCGGGGACAGTCCCCTCGCGCGGCGAGGTGATCGAATCACTCGAGCTGGTGGCGGCGCCGGATCAGTACGAGCCGGTCACCTTTGCCGTGTTCGCTCTGCGCCCCTTGAGCAAAGTGACTGTGGCGCCGGGCCCGCTGGCGGGGCCGGCGGGGGCAACCATCCCGGAGACGGCGTTCGATGCCCGCATGGGGCGGTACGTCATCCAGCGCGTCGGGTACACGAGCCCCGACTACTGCGTGGTCCCCAAGTTGCTGGTCAAGAGCGGCGAGGTCGGCGTTGCCCCTGACCGCCCGCAGCTCTACTGGCTCACCCTTCACGTCCCGCCCGAGGCGACCGCCGGTGACTACCAGGGGGCGGTGCGCGTCGAAGCGGGCGGGGTCGCGGTGTCCCTCCCGCTGGCCGTGCGCGTCCTGCCACTGCGTCTGGGTCGCAGCAAGCCGTGGATGCTGTTCTTCTACAACACCCAGCCGAAAGATGCCGCGCTCTACTTCCGCGACATGCGCGAGCACGGGATGACCTCCGTGATCCTGGCCGGGGTAATGGCTCCGTTGCGGCGCGAGGGTGACCGCGCCGTCGTGGACTTCGCCACCTCCGACGCCTTCGTCGACGCCTACCGCCAGGTCGGCTTCACCGACCCGCTGGTGTACAACCCGTTCCACGACCGGTTGGCCACGCTCCTGCTCGACCTCTTCGGACTGGCCGACCGCTTCCCGACAGTCGTGAACTACGGTGAGACGATCCGCGTGGTCAGGGAAGGCGAGTACCCGCAGTCCCTGCACGAGACCTACCGCCAGGTGGTCAGGGACATCTACGACCACGCCAGGCAGGCGCAGTGGCCGCCGACGATGTTCTACCCGGTGGATGAGCCGAACGACCCCCACGACTGGCGGCTTGCCGCCGCTCGGCTGGAGTATCGGCTGACCCGCGAAGCCGTGCCGACAGCGCGCACATTCTGCACCGTGTACTCCATCCCCATGATGGAGCGTCTCGACCCGTGGCTGAGTGTTCGCGCCTGTCACGTCGTCCCGCCCGCCGCCGACGAGAAGGCACACCAGGCCTTCGAGGACTACCTACGCGGTGCGGGCGGCGAGCTGTGGGGGATCGACTGGCCGGCGATGTGGGACGACTTCTGGCGGGCGAGGGAGGTCGCCGGGTTCCTCCCTGCCAAGGCCGGTGTGACGGGCATGACCGCGTGGACCTACTACACTCCGGCACCGTTCGTGGACGAGTACGACGACCTCCGGGGGGAGTTCAAGCACTGCCTGCTGACCTATCGGGATGCCGAGGGGGGGCTGATCCCCACAGTGACGTGGGAGGGGATCCGTGCCGGAGCCACCGACTGGCGCTACCTCGCCACGCTGGAGGACGCAGTGGCCGGCGCCACGGGTGCGGCACACGAACGCGGGATGCGAGTGCTGCGCGAGGTGGTTGCCGAGATCCCGTGGCGCAAAGAGTTGAGACCGAGTTGGGGCAACGACCGCGCCGGGCAGTTGCGGGCGAGGATGGCGGAGGAGATCGTCCGTTTGCAGCGAGCGGGCTGACCGGCGGAGGGCCGTCAGATCACCATTACTCAAGCCACCACATCCGCGTCTCGTACTGCCGGAGCTGAACCTCGAAGCTGTCGGCCTCCCGGGCAACCTGTTCGCCGGTGAAGGCGTCCACGACCTGGCAGCGGCGGGGCAGCCGGATCGTGCGGGGCCCGGCATAGCGAGCATGCACCGCGACCATGGCGTGGTTGGCGCTGACAAAGTCCCCGCCCGTATCGTAGAGGTGCACGCCGGCCATCGTGGCGATGCTCCGTAGCAGTGGGGTCGGCACCGGCGGCACGCCGCACCACACCGACGTCCAGTCTCCCATGTCCTTGACGGCCAGGCACGGCTCACTCACGTCGCCGACCTTGAGGCGCCCGTCCGGGGCCGTGCCCGGAACGGCATGCTGCATCGCGAGTACCCGCGCCTGGGGGTCACGACAGGCGATGATCGGGCCCACCGGCAGCCGGGTGCCCCAGCTCAGGTCCGGGGGGCAACCACGGGTCGCCGGGTCCGCGAGGTCGCACAGGGTGGCGCGCAGCACGCCGCCGACGTCGAGGGCCGCAAGCTTCATCCCCGCGATCGCACTCATTGCCTCTTCCGACAGACCCGTCTCGGTGATGTAGCCTGGCGCGTAGTGCCACACGACCGTGTGGCCGCGGCAGAGCACCTTCTCGCGCAGCAGGCGCTGCTCCCGCTCATTCAGCGCAATGGTGTCCAGCAGCAGGTACAGCTTGTAGTCGGGCATGTCGGGGCGCGCGAGGTCCTCGATCAGGTAGGAATCAAAGGGTGCACCGACGTGCGGGAGCTCCTCGAAGAACTCATGGCACAGCAGCGGCAGCCACAGCGCGGTGGAGGCGCGCAGATAGCGCACGGTGCGCTGGTTCACGATCACAGCGATCTCGGCGTTGCGGCGGCGGTCGCGGCTGAGCGCCTCCTGCGCGATCTGCCGGATCTGCTTCACCGTGCGCATGATCTCGGGGTCGCTGTACCAGTTGCCCTCGAAGTCCAGGTACCACATCGCCGATGCCTGGCTGACGGCCTCGGCGGCGTTGCGCTTGAGGATGTTGACGCTCTCCCACAAGTTGCAGGCGCGCCCGTAGCTGGCGGTGGGCGACGCCAGGTGGGTGCGCGTGTCGTCCTCCAGCCAGTAGAGCTTGTCATGGAGCCGCAGCGAGCCGACGGTGGTGATGGGCACCGTAGCGCCGCCCGCGTGGCGCACCCGGTACTGGTAGGCCGAGCCGGAACCATCGACGTCTGGCAGCTCGACGAACCGATCGATGGCATGGTGCCCGCGCTCGTTGTAGTTCACCCGGTCGAAGCCGTCGTAGCCCTCGAAATGGTAGCCGTAATGGGCCAACACCAGGCCGCGCCGCCCCGTGACAGTCTTGACGATGCCGGCCATGTGCGCGATGGCGTCCACGACGCTCTCATCGGTGAAGCGGATGTAGTCCGCGATCCGGCGACCGTTGCGGGAGGGATCCATCAGTTCGTAGCAGTCGCCCTTGACCCGGTCCGCCGGCGGGGGCACGGCCGCGGTCGCGAAGGTAAGGCCGGGCTGCTGCCAGGCCGTCGCCAGTTCGGCCGCGCTTGGGTACTGTCGCGCCAGCCAGGCCCGCAACTGCTGCAGGTTCACGTCCCCATAGTCATGGAAGGCGTCGGTGCAGGGGTGCTCCCACTCGGGGCCAAAGGCGTACAGCAGGTTGAAGCCGATGAAGCGGTCACCCGCCGCACTCGCCATGACGCGTTCCAGCAGGGCCTGCAGTGCCTCCCCGGTCTCGCGGCGCCAGGTCGGCGAGGAGAACGAGGCATACCGGAGCTTGCCCTCCAACGGCTCTGTCAGGCGGCGCCAGACGCCGATGTCGGCGGGATGGGCCTGCACCCACCACGCCGGCGGGTTCAGGGCCAGGCGGCCGAGGAAGCAGCACCGCGGATTGGTGGCCATGAAGCCTGCTAGCTGCCGCTCCAGCTTCGCCACGTCATAGCGCTGCGGCCCGGTCCACAGGTGCTCCAGACGCAAGTCGATCATGGCGATGTCGTAGCCGATGTCTGCGAAGGAGGGCACGTCACCGGAGACGAGCCCCTGCCAGACGTCGGCGCGAGCCGTCGCGAAGTCATCGGCGAGCACGACGTTCCCGTCCGGGCGCGTGACGCGCAGGTCATCGACGCTGGCGACCGTGTGATAGGCGCTGAGCTTCAGGGCGCCGGGGGGCAGCGGCTGCGGGTCGGTCGCCTCGCCGAGGGCCCGGCCATCGGCAGACAGCGCCAGGCGCCCGCCCTGCAGTTGCAGCCGGAGCCGCACCGGCTGCTGCTCCCGCCATGGCAGTTCACTGGTGATCCAGCGGTCGAACTTCCATGCTCCGGGCCCGGCCTTCCAGAGCGCGACCTGGCGCTTGCCGTCCACCTCCGCGAGCGCCAGGTAGTAGCTGCCGACCGCAGTCTCGTTCAGCCAGGCGGACACATTCCCGCCCGACCCGGTGGTCTGCTGGACGGTCAGGGCGATCTCGAGAGTGAACTCCGCCCCGAAGCCGCCGGCGGAGCGCACGGAGCGGTGGCTGTACTCTCCCGGGGTGTTCGCCAGCCGGAGCTCTCCCCCGGTGACGTGGGGCGACGGCACCGCGCCGGAGCTGAACATCAGTCCGGGGGAGGGCTGCCCATCGATGAAGAGCGCCGGGGCGCCATGCAGCGGCTTCACCAGCGCCGAAGCCGCGCTCAGCGGCGAGGTGAGAGCCAGCACCAGAGCGGTAGCGATGGCGAGCATCGATCCGGCCCGGATCCTCAAGCGTGAGGGCTGCTGCATGGCATCGCGCCTCCTGCTGACACTCGTCCCACCCGCCAGATCGCGACGAGCGGAGTGGTTGGGGGAGTTGGCCGGGCAGGGCCAGCCCGGGTGCACGCGGAAACAGCGCTGGCTTGTGCGCTCGGCGATGGCTTGGTTGGCGCTCTCGGCCTCGATGGCCGCGATCGGTGCGTTCGTCGCCCCGATGGCGCTTCCCTCCCGCCGCCTTCCTGCGGAGCGTGGGAGATGGTCTCTCCCCCATCGCCTGGTGTGTCCGCAGCGCACTGACCGAACTGAGCGAGGAACTGCGCCGTTTCGAGACCCGCCGCGTCATGACCTA
>CAZIWQ010000064.1:10133-13753 GCA_964542355.1 uncultured Armatimonadia bacterium | reverse complement strand
GAGGCCGGACTCAACCGCCTTCAGGACCTGCGCGCCCAGGTCCGCGAGAGACTCAGTTCTCTCCCCGCGGGCCGCGTCCAGTGCCTCGATCTGGGCGGCGAGATCGCCCGCCTCCTGCCCTACCTGCTCGAGCCCGTTCTGGAGGGTGGTCCGGAGAGCGCCGCACAGATCCGCCAAGGCCTGTTGCTCAGCAGCGTGGTCCCCGGCGTCCCTATCTCTCCGGGCGCGCGCAACGATCTCCTGCACCGTGGCGAGTCCTGCGATGCCGGCACCGAAGACTCCCGCGCGAAGGCGGACCCGAACACGGAGGCCAGGGAGCTGAGAACACCAAGCTGTCTATTCTGAGGGTCGCCCATGGTGTGGTTACGGGAACAGCGGCCAGTCTGCGTGCCGAACAGGAGGGTTCATTCGCCTCTGGGAGCCCGCTTCCCTGTTGCCCATCACGAAACAGCGACGCGCCGGGCACAGGCTGGCGCGACACTGGAGCGTCCTGTTCACCGCGGGGTGGTACAGGCGGGCCATTCTGCCTCAGGGATCCCGTTCGGTCTGTTCCACGCGCCGGACGAGACGTCGGGGTCAGCAACCAGTGCCATCGGCACCACGCCAGACGGGCACGGACCCGGAGGCACAGGGCACCCCCCCCTCATGCAGGCATTGCGCCCAACCTGGCGAACTGTCTCCCAGTCTGCCATGCCGCCGCAAGGCACGAGCGTGTCTGGGGGGAGAGCAGTGCCCGCACACCTCACCGACGACAGCATCAAGGAACACTTCGTCGACCGCGAGCCACAGATCGCGCGCGTCCGGGAGCTGTGGGGGAAACCCCAGGGCGCGGACGTCGCCGTGGTGGTATTCCACGGCGACGGCGGCTACGGCAAGTCATGGCTGCTCGAGTACCTGCGGAAGAAGGTGCTGACAGCGGCGCCGACCGTGCTGCTCGATTTCGAGGGTCCGGCGATGCGTCGTGCGGAGGCGATCCTGTGGCAGGTGCGTATGAGGCTATCGGACCAGGGGGTCGGGATGGGGCGAGACCACCGGTTCCCGCGGTTCGACACGGCATGGGCGCTCTACACTCGCGCCGCCGTCGCGGCGCAGGCCTTCACTCCACCCGCATCACACATGGGGCGCGCCATCGGCTATCTCGTTGACGCCCTCGCGAACGTCCCCCTTGTGCAGATACCGGCAACCATCGGGAAGGTGCTGCACGCGGTCAGCGGCGAGGTTGCAAAGTGGTGGGAGGAGCAGGGCAACGACTTGCTGCGATGTGAACCCGACGCACTGATGGACTACCTGCCGCGAGCGTTGGCCGAGGATGTGCAGCAGGTGGTACTGAGGGCCAACAGGGACACGTTCGTCCGGCCGGTGGTTCAGTATGATGCCTACGAGCGTCTCGCCGACGAGCCTGACCTGCATCGAGACGCGGAGGAGGCCGTCCGGTCGCTGTGCCGCTACTGTCCCGTTGTACTCCACCTGGTAGTGGGTCGGCGTTCGCTCAAGGAACGCTGGGGTGACGCGGACGAGTACTGGGGGCGCGGGGCCCACCTGGAGGAGCACCCTCTTGGCGGACTCGACCGGGACTTCTGCGACTAGTACCTGCGGGTGCGCGGGGTCACCGACCCCGTACCGGAGCATATCCATCGGCAGACGAAGGGGCACCCGCTATTCCTGGCCATCGGCGCCGACGTGGCGCTCGCAATCCAGATCTCGGGGCGAACGCCTTGCCCGGAGGACTTCGCGCCGGGCGGGGGTGGCACCATCGATGACAAGATCGCCGACATGCTGGAGCGGTTGCTGCGCGAAAGCGGGCCCGCGGACCGCAACATGGTCAACCGGGCGTGTCTGGTGCGGTGGTTTGACCGGGAGCTGATGCCACAGATCGCGCCGGCGGAGCTGGACCGGACCAGAGCCTGGGAGCGGCTCCGGGGGTTTTCGTTCGTGCATGGGGAGGAGGGTACGGATCGCCGGCGTGTGCACCGCACTATCCGGCACATCATGCTGGGGCGATTGCGCCGCGAGCCGGAGTGGACCACCTGGAATACTCGGCTCGCCAAAGTGTGGGAGGAGCGCGGCGAGCAGGTCGAGGCCCTGTACCACCGGTGCCTGGCGGACTTCGAGGCCGGGACGGATGCCGAAGCGGTCCATTTCGAGGCGGTCTACCGGGGGTACGACAATCGCATGTGTCGGGCTATCGTGGATGCGGTGGCGGAGGCGCGTGGGGTGTGCGACGCGCCCAGTGACTGGAGACTGGCGGCGTGGCAGGCAGCAACCCTTCGGCGCGAGTACCGGTGGCGGGATGCGGTCGCGGTTCTGGAGACGGCAGTGGCGCAGGTCGATCGTGAAACGACGGCCTGGGAGTGGGCAGCCCTCCAGAATAACCTGGGCAACGCCTACATGAGCCTCCCTACGGGTGACCGCGGAGCCAATCTGCGGCAGGCCATCGCCTGCTTCGTGGCCTCCCTGCAGGTCTACAGCGAGGCGGACTCCCCCACCGAGTGGGCAGCGACTCAGCACAACCTGGGCGTCGCCCACGCTAACCTGCCCACCGGGGACCGGGGAGCCAACCTACGCGCGGCTATTGCCTGCTACGAGGCCGCCTTCCGGGTCCTCACCGAGGAGGACTTCCCCGCCGACTGGGCGATGACCCAGAACAGCCTCGGCAATGCCTACACGGAGCTTCCCACCGGGGACCGGACGGCCAATCTTCATCGGGCCATCGCGTGTTTCGGGGCTGCCCTGCGGGTCCGCACCGAGAAGGACTCCCCCGTCCAGTGGGCGACAACCCAGAACAACCTGGGCAATGCGTGGGCGCAGCTCCCCACGGGGGACCGTGGAGCCAACCTGCGGCAGGCCATAGCCTGCCACGAGCTCGCCCTGAGGGTATTCACCGAGAAGGACTCCCCCAGGGAATGGGCGCTCGCGCAGAGCAACCAGGGCAACGCGTGGCGTCAGCTCCCCACCGGGGACCGTGCGGCCAATCTGGAGCACGCGGTTGCGTGCTACCGGGCCGCTTTGCGGGTCTTCACCGAACAGGACTACCCCGCCGACTGGGCGATGACTCAGGGGAACCTGGGCAACGCGTGGTCAATGTGCCCCACCGGTGATCCTGCAGCCAATCTGGAGCAGGCGATTGCGTGCTACGGGGCCGCTCTGCGTATCTACACCGAACAGGACTTCCCCGCGGACTGGGCGATGACCCAGAACAACTTGGGCACCGCCTACCGGTATCTCCCCACGGGGGATCGGGCGACCACCCTGCAGCAGGCCGTCGACTGCTTCAGCGTCGCTCTGCGCGTCTATACTGAGCACGACTTCCCCAGGGAATGCGCGATGGTCCAGGCCAGTCTCGAAGCCGCGCTTTCCGAGTTGAGCGAGGGAGCCGGCTGAGGTGTGCGGGCCACAGGCACGGGCGACCGAAGGTGTGCCGCCGGGTCAGCGAAGGAGGCGCGGAGGGGAGCGGGGCTGCATGCAGCGGCGCCTCACCGCCCCTGGCAGGGGCGCTACGGTAGCGGCATCAGCCTCGGCCCCGGGGTGACCGACCCGATCCACCCCTGCCCGCATGCCGGGTAGGTCGATGGGACCGACTTGGCTAGACGCGACGTCCCCACATCCTTCCTCCTCGGCTG
>CAZIWQ010000064.1:626-10123 GCA_964542355.1 uncultured Armatimonadia bacterium | reverse complement strand
CCCCCCCCCCCCCCCCCCCCCCCGCGCGCCCCCCGGCCCCCCCCGCCCGGGGGGGCCCACGACGGCAGCCGAGGAGGAAGAGATGGATGTGGGGCCTCGATTCCCCGGGCTGAAGCCCGGGGCTCTGTGGCCTCGCTGCGCTCCGCCGACCGTGCTTCGCACGGTGACAGCCGGATGGGGCCACGGGCCCCATCCGAAGGGTCTACGGCACAACGGCCCTACCCACGGACCCTGCGACCATCGCCCCGCTGGGGCTTCACGGCACGCCGCTTCGCGGCGCGTCGCTCGCTGCTGAAGGCGCGCCCGACAAGAGTGTCGGGCGTACCGCCCTGGACCGCCGACCGTGCTTCGCACGGTGACAACGGCAGACGGCCGCGGCCCGCCTACCTGCGTGCGCGTCTCGGCTGGCGGACCGACAGGGGGGAGGTCCGCCCCTCGCCCGTGCCGAATTCTCCGGGTGCCTCCTGGTCCCGGAGACCCGCCCGAGAAGGCCACTTCCGGCCGCTGCCCCCGAACCGGCCTCACCGCATGCACAACCGCGGCCGATCCCAACGACGACAACCCGGCGATGGCGGGGGAACACCCCTGCCGCCCGGCAAGCCCCTGCATGGAGTGAGACATGGCACTAGCGTCACCCGTCGAGGCCCCCGTTGTAAGCGCAGCGCGGTCGTCCGCGTTCTCCGGACGTGCCGTGGCCGCGGGGGTGGTCGCCTCCGCCCTGATCGGCGTCGGCTGCCCGTACGCGACCTTCATCCTCCAGGGCTCGTACGTGGACCTCGACTTCTCCACCCCCGGTGCCATCTTCCT
The DNA here is from genome assembly GCA_964542355.1 of uncultured Armatimonadia bacterium. Taxonomy (GTDB): domain Bacteria; phylum Armatimonadota; class Zipacnadia; order Zipacnadales; family JABUFB01; genus CAZIWQ01. Next base: position 9,316 of record CAZIWQ010000064.1, on the reverse strand, counting down.
GCTGTTCCTGCTCACCGCCGGCGTCAACAACTGGGTGGCGCGGCTCAACCCGCGCTGGGCGCTGACACCCGGCGAATGCCTTACCGTCTACATCATGATGATCGTCGCTTCCGCGGTGCAGACGATGGGGCTCAGCGGACAGCTCATGTCGATCATCACCGCGCCGTACTACTACGCCACCCCGGAGAACGACTGGGACAAGCTGCTGCAGCCCTACCTGAACCCCTGGCTGGCGCCGACGGGCGAGTGGGCGGTGCAGCGGTTCTACGAGGGGCTGGGGCCCGGACAGATCGCGCCGTGGCATGAGTGGACGCGCTCACTGTCGGTGTGGGCCCCCTTCCTGTTCGTCTTGTACTTCGTCATGATCTGCATGATGGTCATCCTGCGCAAGCAGTGGGTGGAAAGCGAACGGTTGGTCTACCCGCTCACCCAGCTCCCGCTCGAGATGGTCGCCGAGGGGGAGGGGCGCCGCACCCCGCCGCTGTACCGCAACCCGATCATGTGGCTGGGATTTGCCCTCCCGCTGGTGTTCAGCAGTCTCACCGGTCTGCACCATTACTACCCGACCGTCCCGAGCCCGAGCCTCAGTTGGTCGCTGTCGATGTTCCGGCACACGCAGTCGATGACATTCCGCATCAGCTTCCCGATGATCGGGTTCTTCTACCTGGTGGAGCAGCAGACCACGTTCAGTCTGTGGTTCTTCAATGTGCTGTTCTTCGTGATCCGCGGGATCCTCAATGTGCTGAAGATCGGGATGACGGAGAACCTGGGCGTGTATGGGGCGCCCTCGCCGCTATTTGCCCACATCGGCATGGGCGCGTTCCTGGTGCTGGTGTTCGCCGGCATGAAGACGGCCGGTGGCCACCTGCGCGATGTGGCCACGAAAGCGTTCAGCGATGATCCGAGCATTGATGACCGCAATGAGGTGATGTCATACCGGTCGGCGTTCTGGGGCACCGCTCTGGGGCTTGCCTTCATGACGGCCTGGCTGACATGGTCCGGGATGCCGCTGTGGGTGGCCGTGCTGTTCCTGATCGTCGCCTTCGTGCTGTTCATCGGGCTGACGCGGATTGTGGCCGAGAGCGGGATGGCGGAAGCCGTCGCTCCCACGATCGCCCCCGGGGTGATTGTCTCCGCACTGGGAGCGCCCGCGATCACGCCGCGCGGGCTGATGGCCCTGGCCATGACTTACGTGTGGTGCTCGGACATGCGCACCTTTGTCATGGCCTCCGCCGCCAACGGGCTGAAGCTGGCCGATCATACCCCGGGGCGCAAGCGCCCGCTCCTGTGGCTCATGCTGCTCGCCCTGCTCGTGAGCGCCCCGCTGAGCATCTACCTCACGATGCGGTGGTCTTACCAGATCGGCGGCGTGACCCTCAATGACTGGTTCTTCGTGGGCGGTCCGCTCGCCCCCCTGAAGTGGGTGCAAGTGCACTTCCTGACCCCGCATGGCGCCAACATCACTGGCTGGGTCCTCACCGGAGTCGGGGCGGCCTTCATGGCCTTCCTGGCGGCCATGCGCCAACGCTTCCTGTGGTGGCCGTTCCATCCTCTCGGGTTCGCGCTGGCACCGGTGTGGATCATGGATCAGCAATGGATGACCATCCTGATCAGTTGGCTCTTGAAGGTCTCGATCATGCGCTACGGGGGAGTGAAGACGTACCGGCGGACGCGGGCGCTGTTCCTGGGGCTGATCCTGGGGCAGTTCTGCACCAACGGATTGTGGCTGGTGATCGACCAGCTCGCCGGGGGCACCGGCAACAGCATCTTCTGGATCTGAGCTACTACCGAGGATCACGTGATGAGCCTGCCGATCGCCATCATCGTTGTGCACTACAACAAGCTGCCCTACTCGCGCCTGTGCCTGGAGAGCATCCTGCGGTCGGACCCCCTCCCGGCGCAGATCATCTGCATCGACAATGGCTCGCACGATGGCACGGTCGCGTACCTGACGGATGAGTTCCCGGCGCTGGCGGCGGCCGCGGGCGTGGCGGCCAGCGTGATCGCCAATGCGAGCAATGTCGGGGCGTGCACGGCCCGCAACCAGGGCCTGGCCTCCGTCACCCAGCCGGCCGTCGCCTTCTGCGACAACGACCTCGCGGTCCGCAGTCGCGACTGGCTGGCAACCCTCCACGGGGTGCTGGAGGCCGACGCCCGCGCCGGCATCGTCGGCCCGAAGCTGGTCTACCCGTTCGCTCCCTACGACATCGAGTGTGCCGGTGTCGCCATCTCCCCGACGGGACGGGTCCAGTACCGGGGCCGGGGGTGCCCGCGCGAGGACCCAACGTACAGCCGCGGCTGCGAGGTCCAATGCCTGATCAGCGCCTGCTGGCTCATGCGGCGGGAGGTCCCCGACACTCTGGGGGGGCTGGACGAGGTGTTCAACCCGGCCCAGTTTGAGGACTTCGACCTGTGCTACCGGGCACGCGCGAACGGCTGGCGCGTCGGCTATGAGCCGGCGGCCGAGATGTACCACTTCGAGAACGTCACGACCGATGGTTCGGTGGATGTCCGGTTCCGCTATGTCACGATCCGCAACGGCCTGGTCTTCAAGGAGCGGTGGCAGCACCTGTTCGCGCAGGAGGGCGGCCCGCCGGACGCGGAATGCAAGTGGGCGCAGCTAGAGACGCGACCACTCGAGCGGACCGGCATCCCCCCGATTGTCTGACCAGTCCATTGACCGCGTCTTGAGGCCGGGAGGCGATTGAGTTGGTCGACAGAATGATCGTTGGAGGGCTCCTCATGCTGCTGACCCTTCCCCCCTGCTGCGGGCAGGGGCAGACGCCGAGCGACCGGATCGCCTACGCACCGGACGTGGTCGGAGTCGGTCGCCTGTTCCTCGTCGCCCTGAAGGTGCCCGTGGGTACGCGCGAGGTCAGTTGCGTCGTCCCCGATAGTGTGCTCCTGCTGGACCGCACGCCCCTGCCGGCGCAGTCGGCCCAGTGCAACTTCTACTTCCGCGCTGTCAAGCCCACCTCCCAGGCCGTCCTGCGCTTCGGGCTGCCGGAGGGGGAGGTTACGGTCAACGTGGAGATCTGGTCGTTCGAGGACCTGCGCAAGTCGCGCACCCTCAAGAACGTGCAATTGCCCCGCCGCTGGCCTCTGGGCGAGGCGCTGCCCGAGCTCAAGGAGGGCCGGACGATCACGACGCAGGCGGAGATCGACGCCCTCAAGGACAAGCCTGGCGGCGCGACGGCCTGGCTGGCGGTGCCAGATGAGGACATCTGGAGCCTGCAGCCGGATAGCACGATCCCCCGCTGGCACTGGGTCAACATCCAGGAAGGGTGCCCGGTCCACGGCCGCGACATCTACACCCGCCGGGCTTACTACCCGTGGGACAAAGACACCGCCATCCCGTACAAGTGGAAGATCCGCTGTCCGGTGGGTGGCGAGGAGTACCCCTCCAACGACTTCGGCAAGGGCGACATGACCAGCGGCGCGTACCCGGATGACGGGATCGGGGGCGGCTGTCGGTTCCAGGGCCGCCAGTATGGCTTCATCGCCGAGATCTGTCAGGTCTACTGCCACCGCATGCTCAGTGTGGCCCCCGCATGCGCGCACGGCTATCTTGCCACCGGGGATGTCCGCTACGTCCACAAGGCTCTCGTTGCCATGTGCCGGCTGGCGGTCGAGTGGTCGTATCTGGCGACGATGACCCACCACCGCCACCGCAACAACGTGGGGCAGGTGGAGCGCCTGGGGCAGAGCCGGTTCGACGAGGGCCCGTTCCTCGCGCACAGTGGCTTCACCGTCTACCCCATCGACCTACCCACCTATCAGTGGACCCATGCCGAGGCCTACGACCACATCTTCCCCGCCATCGACAAGGACCCGGAGATCATCCCCTTCCTGCAGCAGCAGGGCTTCCCCGTCAAGACCCATGAGGATGTCCGGCGGTTCATCGAGGAGAACCTGTTCGCGGTGTGGATGCAGGGGTCGATGGATGACGCCTGCTCGAGCAACGAGCCGTTCCAGCAGCGGGGGCTGGTGCGCAATGCCGAGGTGCTCAACTATCGGCGCGGCGCCGAGTTCATGGACTGGCTCTACGATGGCCGCGGCCGCATGCGCGTATTCGTCCCCAACGCCTTCTTCCGCGACGGGGCCCCGTATGAGTCCACCGGCGGCTACAACGGGATGCACGTGTCGGCCCTGGGACCCATCGTCGACTCGATCGAGCACCTGCGCGAGCTGCGCCCCGAGGTCTACCCGGAGGCCAAGTACCCCTCCCTCGGCAAGAGTCGGCGCTACCGCAGTGTCTTCGACTTCGACATGGGCACGGTGACCATCGACCGGAGCTTCCCGAACATCGGCGACACGGGAGGGTGGCCGGCCTACACGAAGCTCCCCCGCGTCACATGGCAGGCCGGCGGTCCCGAAGCCTACGAGCACGCGTACCGGCTGTTCCGCACCCCCAAGTTCGCCTGGGCCCTGGCGCACAGCCCCGGGTGGAAGCCCTCTGTCGAGTTCCCCTTCACCCGTGAGCAGATCGAGCAGGAGGCTGCGAAGTGGCCGGACATGTGGAATGACGCGAGCTCGATCCATGACGGTTACGGCGTCGCGATTCTGCGGGGGGGCGCCGGGAACGACAAGCGGGCCCTGTGGCTGCGCTATGGCGTCGCCCGCGGGCACATGCAGGATGACCTGATGGACATCGGCCTGCAGGGCTTCGAGGGCATCCTGCTGTCCCACATGGGCTATCCCCGCAACTGGGGCTACTGGGAGTACAGTTGGACGAGCCATCACCTGGCCCGGCAAATCCCGTTCCAGAACATGACGGCGCAGGCGCAACTCTTCTCCGATGCCGGACCGGTTCAGGTCACCGAGGCCCGGGCCCAGGCCTACAACGATCGCGTCGATGCCGGCCAGGGCTATGAGCTTCCCGCCGACTGTTGGCAGCGACGCATGCTGGCCCTCGTCAATGTCGATGCCCACCGCTTCTACGGCGTCGACCTGTACCGCCTGTCAGGCGGCCAGGAGCACTGGTGGGCGTTCCACGCCCAGGAGGGGGACTTCCGCACCGGGGGTCTCGAGCTTACCGCCCAGCCCACCGGGACGCTGGCGGGAGCGGACGTGCCCTATGGCGACGCGAAGTGGCTCAAGGCCAATGGCTGCTCGCTCGGCGGCTATGGCTGGGCGGGCCGCCTGTTCGGCTTCGCCCACCTGTACAACGTCCAGCGGGCCCGGCCGCAGGCACCGTGGTATGCCGACTGGGCCCTCAAGAACGCTAACGGCCTGCACCTGCGCTTGACTGTCCCTGACGCGCAGGGCACTGAGGTCAACATCTGCGACGGCACCTCGCCGGCGGGTGGCCACCCCTACGAGATGAAGTGGATCATGCTCCACAACAAGGACGCGGGGTTGGCCCGGAGCCAGGTGCTCAGCATCATCGAGCCGTACCAACACGAGCCGACCATTCAGAGCGTCCGGCACCTGCCGCTGGCGGGCGAGGACGAGCCGCACTTCTCCGCCGCCGGCTGTGTGCTGCAGCTTGCCGACCGCACGGACACGGTGCTCGCCGCCGCCGACCCGACGCAGGAGCACACGGCGGCGCCCGACCTGCGCTTCGCCGGTCGCTTCGGTCTCTATGCTGAGCAGGCCGGGGAGCCTGTGGCGATGGTGCTGGTCGGTGGCACCGTCCTGTCCCGGGGCGGGTTCGGCATCCGGCTCGAGAAACCCGAGTACCGGGCGCGGGTCACCGCCGTCGACCGCGCGACAGAGACGGTCACGGTCTCCCCGGCGCCACCGGCCCCGCAGGCGATGGTTGGGGCAACGGTGTTCCTCGTCGGCCCGGTGCGCCGCAGCGCCTACCAGGTCGTCGGTGTGAAGGCGGTGCCGGACGGCGCGCAGCTCACCCTCGACCTCGACTCGCGCATCGGCACCGGGCGCGTCACCGGGGTCGCGGACTTCCGTGTCACGACAACGACCCCGTTCCCGCTCAACCGGTATCGCTACTATCACGGCGCGCGGCTGGTGAATGCGGCCCGCTCCGCCGAGTACCGCCTCCTGGATGTGCGCGACGGGCAGGCGGCGATCATCGACCACCTGGCCCAACCCGAGGCGAAGGCCGACCGGCTCAAGCAGGAGTTCGCGCCTGATAGCTGGTTCGACGTGTATGACTACGGTGTTGGTGACGAGGTTGTGTGGCCGTATGCAGTCAGCGTGACGCGTCGCGCGCCGGGGGTCTACGAGGTGTGTGCCCCGGCCCCCGTGTCGATCACGCTGCCGGACGGCGCCCGCACGGTGAACCCGTGACGGCGCCCGGACGATGCGACCGCCCCTCAGACTGGAACGCCCGACACTCCTGTCGGGCGGCAGACAATGCCGGACAAGAGCGTCCGGCGTACCGCCGTTACGGAGGTCCCGTATGTCCCTCATCCCGACCCCTCGCCGGCTGGAGTACCTGCCCGGTCGCATTCCGCTGCTTCCCGCCGAGCCGCCTGCGAGCGTGAGCCTCTGTGGCGAGCACGCGGCCCTGCAGATCGGTGCCGACTGGATCAACGACGCCATCTTGCGCATCGCCGGAGAGCGGCTGCCCATCGGCAGCACGCCGGGGGAGAGGGGAGTGGTGCTGGGGACCTTCACCGACCTCGCGGGTGAGTTTGGCGGCGTCGCCACGCGGGCGGCGGCGCCGAGTCTGCTGACGCCCGTGGGCCGCGAGCAGGGGTACTTCCTGTGGTGCGAGGGAGGGCGACTGGTCGTCGCCGGGCACACCCCGCAGGGCGTGCTGTATGGCGCGGCGACGGTGGCACAGCTCGTCCAGGGCGGGCCGGGGGAGGCCTGGCTGCCACGCGCTGAGGTGGAAGACTGGCCGACCTTCCGCTACCGCTCACTCGACTGGCTCATCAATGTCGAGATCAACCGCTGGGCCTACGACTGGGGCGAGGGACGCGCCGGCTACGAGGCGCGCGTGCGCCACAAGCTCGACTGGTGTGCCCGCCACAAGCTCAACATGGTCTACTTCGACGGGTTCGGATGGTCGCTGGACCGGTGTGAGGAGTATGGCGCCCTCATGCAGGGCCTCACACACTACGCCCGCGAGCGCGGCATCCGCCTGCTGTTCGTCGGCTATGGCAGCGAGTACAAGCAGTCGCATCGCGGCTCGGAGCTTTACCGCGCGCCCTACTTCGGCGAGGTGCACTGGAACCGGCACTCCTATCCGGAGGGGGAGACCTACGAGTGCATCGGCAATGAGGGGTTCGCGCAGGAGCGGCAGGCCGGCACCTGCCCCTCCAACGAAGAGCTGATCGAGCACAAGTTGGCGGAGCTGACCGCGTTCGTCCGTACCGTGGAGCCGGGGGCAGTCTACATCCATGACATCGATGCCGGCGACTATGAATCCACGCGGCGCGCGTGGCAAGTGCGCTGCCCGACCTGTCGCGAACGGTGGCCCAATGACACGCTCGAAGCCGAGGATGGCGCCGCCGGCGCCTACGCCCACTGGTTTGGCCATGTCGTCGAGGCACTGTCGGCGATCCGCAACCCCGCGAGCGGCTATGACGCGGCGCGCGACTGCACGATCATCTTCACGGGTCCGCTCTACACCGGCTGGGAGGAGGCCCACATCGACGAGGTGTGGCCCCGCAGTGTGGAGTACTTCGCCACGCTCAGTCGGCTGCTCGGCCCGGCGCCCAACGTGGAGCTGTGCATCCGCGAGCAGTTCCTGCTCTCAGACTCGAGCGGCGGGCGGGTGGAACAGCTCGCCGCGGCGCTGGCGAGCGTGGGACATGGGCACGGCGTGCACGTCGTTGCCTTCAACGGGGGCGACATGTATTACAGCGACTCGCTGGTCCCCGCCGCCGGAGCCCTGTGCCACTACTACCGGGGAGCCGAGAGCGTCAGCACGGCGAACGGGGGCGTGCACGAGGAGGTCGTGCAGGCGTTCAACGCCGAATTCCTCTGGAATTCCGGCTCGTCGCGCTTGCGGCCCCCCAACCTGGACGCGGAGCGCCTCCGCAGCTTCATCCCGGCGCTGCGGAAGGGTACCGTCCCGATCCAGGACGTGCATGAGCCCGGGGGGCTCTACGACCGCCTGTGCCGGGAGGTGTTCGGCGCGCGCGCGGGAGCGCTGCTGTTCGAGGCCTTCTGCACCGAGTTTGAGTTCGGGATCCCACCGGTCGCCCGCGTCTGGTGGACGGTGACAACCCCGGTGAGTGCGCTCCTGCAGGGCGTGGCGCCGGCGGAGCTGGCGCGCCTGACTGAGCTGTGGCCGCGGCGCCACCAGGCGACGCGCAAAGCCCGAGCGCTGGCGCAGCAGGCCCTCGCCGCAGACGACCTGACCCCTGAGCTCGCGCCGTACGTGGCCTGGCTGGTGCGCTCGCTCGACGTCGGCGAACGCTTCGCCGCACTCCTGTGTCGGGTGTGCGTGCTGCTGGCCCAGACCCCGACGAGTGCTGAGGCGGAGGCGGTGCTCGGCGAGATCGGCGCTCTCAAGGGCTTCCTGACCACGGAGTTCGAGCTGCAGACGGTGGATCCATTGGGCGGCGACCCGGCGGCGTGGATCGAGTCGGCGGACCGGCTGGAGCAGGTGGTGAGACAGGCGATCTCGAGCGGCAACTGATCCATTCTCCGGATCAATTGATCCATCCAATGGATCAACGTGCGCGAATGTGGTATCATGCTCGTCGGTGATAATGATGGGCGAAGCCGGTACATGGGGCGAGTCGGCCCTGAGCGAGTTGCTCGGGTCTCCA
>CAZIWQ010000064.1:0-616 GCA_964542355.1 uncultured Armatimonadia bacterium | reverse complement strand
GGCGAGGCTCCTGGCGTGTCTGCTGCTGCCGGGTGCTGAGCCGGCGCACATCAGGGAACTGGAGCGCAGGTGCCGGCTGCCATACGGTCCGGTCTACCGCGAGCTGAGACGGTTGGAGCGCCTGGGGCTGGTCAGGGGACAGCACATCGGCAACAGCAAGCTATACGCGGTCGTGCCCGACGCCCCGCTCCGTCCCAGCCTGCGTGACCTGGTCCGCCGGGCCGTGGGGGTCGTCCCTCTCCTGGCGTCCGTCATGGACAGGGATGACATCGTGCTGGCCTTCGTCTACGGGTCGGTGGCCTCCGGTAAGGACCGGCCAGACAGCGATGTAGATGTGCTCGTGGTGGGAGATGCTGACGGTGACAGCTTGTCGGATGCGCTGGCGGAAGTGGAGAGGGCAACCGGGCGCAGAATCACGCCTGTCACCTACCTTCCGGAGGAGTTCCGGGAGGGACTACGACGCGAGAACAGCTTCCTCACCTCCGTGCTGGGGAGCCCGAAGGTGTTTCTCAAGGGGGATGACGATGCCCTACGACGACTTAGCGAGTCACTGGCCGACGACAGCGGTTGACCGAGGCTCCTCGGGCCGCAGCCGACGCGTCCGCGCGCGTGCCGC
>CAZIWQ010000063.1:8674-13852 GCA_964542355.1 uncultured Armatimonadia bacterium | reverse complement strand
GCGCAGGTAGTAGCGGGTATAGGGGTACAGCCCCTGCTCGGTGAAGCGCTCCAACACCTTGCGCTTCGTCTCCAGACTGGTGGCGGCGACCTCCATGAGGCGGTCGAGGCGGTTGAGGAAGTCCTCCTCGTCCGTGCCGAGATGCCCCAGCCGCGGGAGGTTGATGGTGACTACGCCGATGGAGCCGGTGAGCGGATTGGCTCCGAACAGCCCGCCACCACGCCGCTCTAGCGTGCGCATGTTCAGGCGGAGGCGACAGCACATCGAGCGCGCATCGTCGGGGGATAGCTCCGAGTTCACGAAGTTGGCGAAGTACGGGATGCCGTAGCGCGCCGTCACCTCCCATAGCCGCTCGATCCCCGGGGCCTCCCAGTCGAAGTCGGCGGTGATGTTGTAGGTGGGAATGGGGAAGGTGAAGACGCGGCCGCGGGCATCGCCCTCCGCCAGCACCTCGAGGAAGGCGCGGTTGAAGACGGTCATCTCCTCGGCGAAGTCACCATAGGTGACACTCATCGGCTCGCCGCCGATGATCACGGCCTGATCGGCCAGTACGCGGGGGGGCTGGAGGTCCATCGTCACATTGGTGAAGGGGGTCTGGAAGCCAACGCGGGTCGGCACGTTGACGTTGAAGACGAACTCCTGCAGCGCCTGCTTGACCTCCCCATGGCTCAGCCGGTCGAAGCGGATGAAGGGGCTCAGCAGCGTGTCGAGGTTGGAGAAGGCCTGGGCGCCGGCCGCCTCGCCCTGCAGGGTGTAGAAGAAGTTGACGATCTGGCCGAGGGCGGAGCGGAAATGGCGCGCGGGGCGGCTCTCCGCCTTCCCCGGTGCCCCGCGGAAGCCGGAGCGGAGCAGGTCCTGCAGGTCCCAGCCGACGCAGTAGACCGATAGCAGCCCGAGGTCATGCAGGTGCAGGTCGCCCTCCTGGTGCGCCACTCGCACCTCCGGAGAGTAGAGCTTGTTGAGCCAGTAGACCTCACTCACCTGGCTGGCCACGTAGTTGTTGAGCCCCTGGAGCGAGTAGGCCATGTTGCTGTTCTCCTTGACCTTCCAGTCAAGGCGCTCCAGGTAGCGGTCGACCAGGTCAAGGTCCGCCTGAGCGACCATCTCACGGATCCGTGTATGCTGTTCGCGGTAGATGATGTAGGCCCGGGCGGTCTTGCGGAACGGGGAGGTGAGCAGCGCTTCCTCGACGATGTCCTGCATCTGCTCAACGGTCGGGACCGCCTCGCGTAGCGCCGTGCCGGCCAGCGCCAGTACCCGCAGCGCCAGCCGTTGCGCGGTGAGCTCCGAGAACTCGCCGGTCGCGCGGCCGGCGCGCGCGATGGCACCGGAGATCTTGCTCAGGTCGAAGGGGACCAGGCGTCCGTCGCGCTTGCGAATCTGGGTGAACTGCGTGGTGGGGACGGCCGGGGCGGTCTCCGGGTTGGTCTTCATGCTGGCTCCTCCTCGGGAAGCAGATCGGGACGGAGCGAGCGTGGCGCGCACGGCACGATCGGGTGTGGGAACCGGTGGTGCAATGCTCTGTCACGACCTCGCTCCCCTCGAGCAAGTGAGCAGCCGGTCGTGGCAGCGGGTTGTGCAGAAGGGGGAGCGGCCCATGGGGGGGAAACAGGCGCCGGGCAGCCCTTCCGCAGCCCTCCCACGAAGGCCGCAGTCGTTCGTCGTCGCGCGACAGGCGCGGGCTCTCGGCAGGTCTTCGGACTCGGGGACGCTGATCCGGACGAGCGATCAAACCTACTGGCCGTCGCTTCCCATCCCGGGAGGGACAGTGCTTGATGACGGCGGTCGTTTCCCCATACCGCTGCGGGGCAGTGCCGGATTCGCACCGGCTTCCCTCTTGCGACGCCTTCCTCAGCGAAGGCGAACCGCGAGCACAATGAGTATAGGCAGGCTCCGGCGGGCTGTCAATCGGTTGCTCAGCAGCGGTCGTCGCGCGAGTTGCTCTGCGGGTCCGTGGGCCGGCCCCCGGGCCTGACACGTTCCGGGAGGTACCAGCCATGTTCCGGCACCTGATCCTGGCGCTCGTGATCCTCGCTCTCCCGCCCGCGCGGGCGGAGCAGGTGACGCTCACGTGCGCCGACCCGTTCAGCCTCACCACTGTCAACCCGGAGCGCCCAAGCCTGGCGCAAGGCGCTGTCGGCGGGATCGACGCGGGCATGATCGGTGATACCGACTACTTCCTGTTGGGGGACCACGAGGTCGGCAAGCAGTGGTACGGTGCCAACGATGCGGCGATCATCCACTTCATCGCCCGGGGGCCGGTGACGATCGAGGTGGGGCACCGCAAGAACCAGTGGGGCAGCCGGACCGGGGAGGTCTTGCTCGACGGCAAGCTGCTGGGCACCTTCTCCGAGCTCGCCAAACCCGATGCGGTCGCGACCGAGAAGTACGAGGTCGAGGGTAGCGGAGAGGTGCAGGCTTTGTTGGTGCGTCCGGCCGCAAAGGTGGGCAACTACGTGCAGCTTGACGCGGTCCGTCTCACAGCACAGGGCAGCGTGCAGATCGTCGATGCCAGGGGGCGCCCGGTCCTGGTGCCCTCGGCCGCCCTGGCGCCGGAGCGGGCGCAAGCCGTAGCGGCGCGGCTCGCGCAGGCACCGAATCTCGCGCGCGCCGGGGCGGGGATGAGCTACGTCGCCTCCGAGGAGTTCGCGACCGGCATCGATGGCAGCCAGAGCTACTCGGCGCGGGCGGCGCTCGGCGGGGGAGAGGGCCTCGGGGGCTACTGGGCCGGTGGCACCGCACCGCCGCACGCCCTCACCCTCACCTGGCAGGCCCCCGTCACGCTCACCACGAACCGCATCACCTGGCTCGGGCTCAACCACGGCCTGTGGTACGGCCTCGAGTACTGGGACGGGGCGTGCTGGCGACTGCTCTACGAGGAGCGGCGCAACCTCCAGGAGCAGCCGATCTACCAGTTCGCCGCCGTCACCACCACCCGGGTGCGACTGACCATCCTGTCGCTCACGGGGGATCAGCGCGTCTTGATGAAGGCCTTTGAACTCTACAATCTGCCGGATGGAGGTGAGCGCTGATGCGCCAGCACCCACGAGAGACAATCCTGGCCGCGCTCGCGGCCACCTGGCTGGTGGCTGTGACCCCGGCCCGTGCTGAGAAGCTGGACCCGCGGGGCTGGCATTCCGAGCCTGCCGCGGCGTCGGCCGTCTGCGACGGCGATCTGCGGACCGCCTGGCAGAGCGCCGAGCCGCAGGCGCCGGGCATGGGCGTCACCCTCGACCTGGGCCGGCCGATGCTCCTGCACCGCGCCGGCCTGTTCACCGGCGACAACCTCATCGCGATGGCCAGAGCGCTTGTGCTCAAGACCAGTCCCGATGGCGAACACTGGCAGGTGGCCGCCACGTTCGAGACCTCCCATGAGCCCGACCCCGACCTGCGGTTCAACCCGCAGGTGGGGCGCTATCTGCGCCTCGAGCTCACCGGCAGCGCCGGGTACCCCTGGTCGCTGGCGGAGGTAGACCTGTATGGCGCGGCAGACCCCGCGGCGCTCGATACGGAGACCGTGATCGCGCTGCCCCAGGAGCCCCCGCCCCCGGTACGATGGGCGGCGGAGGAGCTGCGATACTACCTCTCGGAAGCGACAGGGAGGTTTGTGCGTGCGGCCCCGGCGGCGACGGCCAACGGTCATCTGGTGATCGCGCTCGGGCCGGAGCCGACTGCTGCTGAACGTGCCCGGATGGCGGAGCTGGGGGAGGAGGGCTACCTGCTGGCCCGAAGTGGTGACCAGGTCAGGGTGCTGAGCAGCACCCCGCGCGGAGTGCTCTACGGGGCCTACGAGCTACTCGACCGCCTGGGCGTCAAGTGGCTGGACCCCACGCCCGAGGGCACCGTGATCCCAACTGAAGCACGCCTGGACCTGAGTTATCTGCCGCTGGCGGGCCGCCCCGCCTTCGCCACCCGCCACTTCAATGGCTGGGGCCTGGCGCGCATGCCGCGCACGTGGAAGCTGTGGGCGGTCCGTAATCGCATCAACTGGGTGGGCCAGGGCGACTGGTGGTACGGGCACTTCGATGAGTACCTGGGCGAGATCCCCCTGCGCGGCCGCTATCTCTATGGCCACTATCCGCACTCGTTCCAGCGCGTCCTGCCGGGCAACCTGTACGAGCAGCACCCCGACTGGTTTCCCCTGCGCGAGGGGAAGCGGGTGCCGTATGAGGGCAACTCCGCGCGTTCGTTGTGCTTCTGCACCACCGCACCGGGGGCGATCGACTATGTCGCGGGCCGAATCATCGAGACACTGAAGGCCCGTCCGGGTGCTACCTTCTCACTCTGCCCCCAGGACGGGGGCCTGTGGTGCCAGTGCGACACTTGCCGCAAGCTGGATGAGCCGATCGAGTACGAGGAGTTCAGCCGGCAGCACCTCGTCAACGTGTCCGACCGCTACTTCCGCTTCATGGACACGATCTGCCGGCGGGTCGATCGGGAGCTGCCCGGCCGCCGCGTGCTCACCATCGCCTACGCCGACTATGACCAGCCGCCGCAGCGGATCGAGCACCTCGCCAGCAACCTGATGGTGGACGTCTGCCAGTACGGATGTAGCAGTCACGGGATCCACGAGTGCGCCAAGAACGCCGAGATGAAGCGGCGCATGGAGGGGTGGGTGCAGCGCTGTAGCGATGTCGGGGTCTACGACTACGTGTTTGATAACTGGTACGCGCAGAAGATGCCGCTGCCATACTGCCGTGCGATCCAAAGTGAGCTGCAGTGGCTCCGCACGATCGGTGTGCGGGCCTACGCGACGGAGGGGTCGGGGAGCGACGTCGCCTGGCTCTACAGCCCGTGGGCGTACTGGGTACTGGCACGGTCACTGTGGGACGCCGACCGGCCGTGGCAGGAGCTGGAGCAGGATTTCTTCACGGGCTACTCCCGCGATGCGGCGTCGCCGATGCTCGCCTAATATCGGTCGATGTAGGTTCGTGTATACCACGACGTCGTGCACTGGGTTAGCTACAACAACAAGCCGCGACCGGAGTTCTTCCCGCCTGCGTTGCTGGTGTCGCTGAAAGGGCACCTTCAGCAGGCGACGGCGGCGGCCCAGAGCCCAGTCGTCAAGCAGCGGGTGGCACGGGCAGTCGAGGGCATCGCCTACGTCGAGACCGCGCTGGCGCAACCTGGAGGACAACGATGAAGCGTACTGCACTGCTGCTGCCATTGGTGCTGTTC
>CAZIWQ010000063.1:0-8664 GCA_964542355.1 uncultured Armatimonadia bacterium | reverse complement strand
GCCACCGAGTACTTCGTCGCCAAGACCGGCAATGACGCCGGCAACGGCAGCTCCAGCGGCACGGCGTTCTCCACGGTCGGGAAGGGTCTGTCGGTCCTCCAGCCGGGCGATACCCTCACGATCATGCCGGGGGAGTACTCGGAGGCCAACAGTGTCCGCCTGGCCGGTCGCCCGGAGGCGCCGATCACGATCCGCGCTCAGCGGCCGGGCACGGTCTTGCTGCGGGGCGACGTGGATGGCACGGGCTTCCGGCAGCTCGCTGGCACACGCTACACCTACTGCCTGGGCTTCGACCGCGAGGTCGAGGGAGTGGGGGAGAAGGACACGTACAAGTCGTATGCCTTCGTTCCCTCGGTCCCGGAGGTGGAGGAGGTACGGGCCTCGTGCTACTACGATGCCACCGCGAAGCGGCTCTATGTGCATACCTCGGACTCCGGCCCCGCGGAAGGTCACGCCCTGAGTGTGTCGGTCACCAACGGCTTCGGGATCATCATCACGCCCCCGGCCGGTGAGAAGACCGCGCACGACATCGTGCTCGAGGGCCTGGCCGCCAGCGGCTACCGCAATCGGGAGATTGCCACGCTCCCCGGTGGCAACACGCGCTGGGGGCTCTACATTGTGGAGGCCGAGCGGTGCACGCTCCGGCGCTGCACGGCCTTCCTCAACGGTGGCGGGATCGCGCTGGTGCGCCCCAGGGACTGCCTCATCGAGTACTGCCAGGCCTTCGGCAACTACTCCACCTTCAACTCCTCCGGTGGCAACATCATCTGCTGGACTCCGGCGAGCAACACCATCCAGCGCCACAACACTGTGCACACGACCAAGTCGAACGGCATCCGCTTCTACGGGGACGGGAGCGCCAACTGCGCGTTGGAGGGCAATCTGGCCTGGGACTGTAGCTACGGAGAGGTCTGGATCAAGGGTGGGGCCAATGCCACCAGCCGGATGGTCGGCAACATCTCGCGGGGCAGCCTCTACAACTCCGGCGGGGTGGCGCAGGAGAACATCCACCACAACCTGGCCTCGTACGGGAGCGAGGTCAGCGACAAGGTCAGCAACGTCTTCTGCGCGAGCCTCCCGCGGTTTGACTTCGACCGCAGCTTCGTCGACGCGGTCAACCACGACTACCGGCTGCAGGCCGACTCCCCCCTGCGGGGGAAGGGCCCGCAGGGCACGGACCCGGGGCCGTTCCCGTTCAGGGGAGACGTGTTCTTCGTCAGTCCGTCCGGGGACGACAGCGCGGCCGGCACGTGTGTCAAGCAGGCGTGGCGGACGCTGGCGAAGGCCGCGGCCGGCGCCCAGCCGGGCCAGACCGTCTACCTGTTGGCCGGCACCTACCACGAGGCGCTGAAGCCGGCGCAGTCGGGTACTGCCGACCAGCCGATTGCCTTCAAGCGGCGGGGGCGCGACCGGGTGGTGCTGGATGGGCAGGGCCGGCTCGCGGTGGGTGTCGAGCTCACGGCGCGCAACTACGTGACGGTGGATGGCCTGACGCTCACCGGCTTCCAGAACCACGGTGTCGTGGCCGCCGGTGCGGTCGGCCTCACGATCAGCAACTGCCTCCTGGTCGGGAACGGCGCGGGCCTGGCCGGGAGCCGCCTGCAGCGCTTCTCGATCGACCACTGCCTGTTCCGCGGCAATGCGCGGGCGGGGCTGCAACTGCAGGAGTGCCGCGCCCCCGGCGGCGAAGTGACCGGCAACGTGCTCGACGAGAACGGCGGGCCGGCGCTGTCGCTCGACCCGCCGACGCGCGATGTCGTCTGGTCCAACTACAACGCCATCGTCCCGGGGGCCCGGCTGGAGCTGGCCGGCACGGCCGTGCGCGAGCTCGGGGCCTGGCAGCAGGCGACGGGCCTGGACCCCAACTCCCTGCCCCTCACGCCCGAATACCGGGAGCCCGGCCAGGGCGACTTCGCGCTCCGGGATGGCTCCTTGCTCCCCGGTCGCGGGCCGTTGGCTACCAACATCGGGCCCTACAAGACTGACCCCACAGCAGCGCCGCTGCGCATCGAGCACGTGGCAGTACACTCCGTCACGGCCACCACCGCCAATCTCGAGTGGTGGACACCGACCGAGGAGGCCACGACGAAGCTCGCGTGGGGCCTGACCCCGGCGTGCGAGAACAAGGTGGAGAACCTCTACGACGGGACGATCTTCCACACCGTGAGTCTGTGTGGCCTGACGCCCGGCACGAAGTACTACTTCCGGGTGTCGGCGACGGCACCGGCGACGGAGTTCCATACGAACACCGACCTGGCGCGGCTGGAGGAGGAGAAGGCGAGGAAGCTGACGCAGACGGAGCCGGCGACGTTCGAGACAATGGCCCGGGACGCGCCGGCCCGGACGCTGCACGTGGTGGTGACCGGCGATGACACCCGCGACGGCCTCACCGCGGGCACGGCCTGGCGGACCTTGCGCCATGCCGCTGCGCAGGTGCGCGCCGGTGACACCGTGCTGATCCATGCCGGAACCTACGAGGAGCACGTGCCGCTGCGGGCGACCGGTGACGCGCAGGCTCCCATCACCTTCCGCGCCGCACCGGGGGAGCGGGTGTGGCTGGATGGCAGTGGGCAGAAGCGCCCGTGCGCCATTCGGCTGGCGTTCAAGAGCCATGTGCGGCTGGAGGGGCTCTATCTGCACAACCTGCGCGCCTCCAGCTACCAGACCTCGGCCGAGACGGGGGCCATCCAGGTCGTCGGTGGTGCCCACAATGTCGTGAGCCGCTGCTTCTACGACGGACGGGCCAAGACGTACATGCCCTACTTCGTCGAAGGTTGGGAGACGGGCGACCTGCTGCTCGACAACTGCGTCATCATCAATGGCTGGAACGGGTCGAGCTTCCGCCACTGCCCCCGCCTCACGATTCGCCACTGTGTCTACTACAACTGCCTGATCCAGTCGTTGGGAGTGCTCAACGGCGCCGACGAGCCGGTGACCCTGTCGCACAACATCTTCTGCGACAACATCCCGCAGAAGTTCCGCAACCCGGTGGCGTGGGTCTGGCACATCGAGGCACTGCGCGCCGACAACAACTGCTACTTCATGCGCCAACCGGTGGAGCAGGAGGTCCTCTACTCCTACGCCCGCGTGAGGGGTGAGCTGCAGCCGGGGGAATTGAAGCTAGGCGAGCTGCAGACGCGGTTCGGCCAGGACAAGACGGCGGTATTCGCCAACCCCGGCCTTGGGGTGGTCAAGGAGCTGCCACTGAAGTACGCGACGGACGTCGACTACGAGCGCCTGGAGATGCACCGCGGTGGCGGGGTAACCTCGCCGCTGGACTTCGCCGATTTCGTGGCTTCACCGACGGGCCCGGCCGCCAGGGCCGCCGACGGCCTCCCGATCGGCCCAACCCCGGGTGAGCGCCAATGACCGCCAGGGAGACGGTGTGGCGCGCGGTGCGTCACGAAGAGACACCGACCGTGCCCTACAACCTGATGCTCTCCCCGCCGGCCGAGGAGAAGCTCCAGGCCCACTTTGGTGTGCAGGACCTCTTCGGGCGCCTTAACCTGCACCTGTTCCTGTACGCCTGCCGCGGCAAGCCGCTCTATGCGCGCCCGGCAGACCACGGGCCGACGATCCGTGACGAGTTCGGGGTGGTGTGGAGCACGTCCGACATCGACCGTGGCTACCCGGTTAGCCACCCCCTCACGGAGCCGACTCTGGCGGGCTACGACTTCCCTGACCCTCACGCCGTCGCACGCTGGGAGGGTGTTGCCGCGACGGCGGGCCGCTACCCCGATCGGTTCCGGCTGGCGGTGATCGGTGACCTGTGGGAGCGGGCCCACTTCCTGCGCGGGCTCGATGCGTTGCTGCTCGACCTGCACGAGAGCCCCGCCTTCGTCCACGAGCTGATGGCGGCCCTGCGTGACTACAACCTGGCCACCCTGGAGGGGATGGTGCCGTTCGAGCCTGACGGCGTGTTCATCAGCGATGACTACGGCTTCCAGGATCGGATGATGATGCGGCCGCAGGACTGGCGTGAGTTCGTGGCGCCCTACCTCGGTCCCCTGCTGGCACGGGCCCGCAGCCACGGATTCGTGACCATGCTGCACACGTGCGGGCATGTGACCCCGATCATCCCGGACCTGATCGCGCTGGGGCTGGACATCCTGCACCCGATCCAGCCCGAGGCGATGGACATCTTCGAGCTGAAGCGCGAGTACGGCCGGGACATCACCTTCTGCGGCGGGATCAGCACCCAGCGGCTCCTGCCCTTTGGGACGCCCGCGCAAGTGCGGCAGGAGGTGGGGGACACGATCGCGCAGATGTCACGCGGCGGCGGGTACATCGCGGAGCCGGGGATCACGGTGCAGGCGGACGTGCCCACTGAAAACCTGGTGGCACTCGTGGAGGCGCTGCAGGGAGGGTGAGGCTGGTGGAGGGAGCGTGGGAAAGGGCGAACACCAGAGCACGACGGACCACACACACTGAGGTGATCGCATGCCGCTCGGATGGGCCATCATCGGCTGCGGGGATATCGCCAACAAGCGCGTCGCCCCCGCCATGGTAGAAGATGAGAACAGCGAGCTCCTCGCCTTCTACTCGCGCACGAGGGAGCGCGCGGAGGAGATGCAGGGGCGCTTCGGCGCGCGGAGAGCCTATACGGACCTGCAGGCCCTGCTGGACGATGACGAGGTCGAGGCCGTCTACATCGCCAGCCCACAGGACCGCCATTGTGCCGAGACGATCGCGGCCGCGGCGGCAGGCAAACACGTGCTGTGTGAGAAGCCGATGGGCCTGACCACCGAGGAATGTCGGCAGATGATCGACGCCTGCCGCGCGCACGGCGTCAAGCTCGGGGTCGCCTACTATCGGCGCTGGTACCCCAAGGCGCGCCAGATCAAGGCCCTGCTCGCTGAGGGAGCCATCGGCACGCCCGTGAGTGCGCGGGTGTTCATCACCGGCAAGTACAACCCGGCACCAGACGACTGGAAGCACTGGCGGGTGGAGGCGAGGGCGGGCGGCGGGGCGATGATGGATGTCGGCAGCCATCGCCTGGACCTGATCGCCTACTGGCTGGGGGAGCCCGAATGCGTGGCCGGGGTGGTCGGGAACCTATGCATGACGTACGACGCGCCCGACATGGAGACCCTCGTCTGTCGCATGCACAGCGGCTGTCAGGTGACCTGTGGTGCCGGCTGGAGCCTGGGCAACGGCTTCGACGACATGGAGCTTCACGGCACCGAGGGCTCGATCATCGCCAGCCCGTTCGACAGCCAGCAGCTTGTGTTGCGCCGTGGTGGGAACGCCGAGGCCATTGAGCTGCCTGCCCAGACGCACAACGTGCATCTGCCGCTGGTGGCCTCGTTCGCTGCGCGGGTCGGTGCCGGACAGGACCCGGAGTTCGACGGCGCGGACGGCATGCAGGCGACGCGGATCATCTGGGCCGGCTACCGCAGCAACAAGTCAGGGGCGTGGGAGCCGGCGTGACGGCAACCGGCCGCTGCTCAGCAGTTCGTGGTAGGGCATCCGCATCACCCACCAGGTAGATCATCGGGCCGCGCAACACACTGCCCACGAAGGGGTTCCCCTTCGTCAGCTCCTCCCGTAGCTCCTGCAGACGGTAGACGACAGGTGTCACTTCACGCCCCAGTTGCTGTTCCACGCCTCGCAGACGCTCGGCCAGGATCACCGGATCCACCTCGCCGACCACCAGCAAGTCGACATCGCTGTCCGCGTGGTCTTGACCGCTGGCGACTGACCCGTAGATGAGCGCGACCGTCACCGGCAGACCCGCAAGCGCCTCGCGCAAGGGAAGTGCCAGGCCCGTTGTGCGGCGGATCAGGTCACGCAATGGGGCGAGGATCGGCGACTGCAGCACGAGACTGTAGACGCGCGCGGAGCCCACGGGGCCGCCCCTCTGCTGGCCGTGGTCCCCCCGGCGCCCCAACTGGCGCCCCACGGCGGTGTAGGGGAGGCCACAGCGGCGCTCCACCTCGCGGATGTGAAGCGGCTCGGGGGGGCCGGCCAGCAGGCACGTGAGGACCTTGGCTCGCGCTTGCGATCCCAGCAACTGGGCAAGGACTCTCTCACCCCAGGGATTGTCTGAAGATGGCATCTTCATCACCGGAGGTAGTATAGCCCTTTGTGCTCAACTGAGCAACTATTGTGCTCAGTCCCCCTCGTAGCCGATCTCCTGCCAGATCCGCGTCGCGGATGCCACGGCCTCCGGCGTGGGCTCCGCGTTCCCGCCGATCCCGGAGGGCGGCTGACCCGGGCCCGCGTCCTCCGGATAGGGCGACCAGTGGTCGTCGGCATAGGCGCTCCGTGCCGCCTCGTCCGTGAAGTCCGGCATGGCGAACGGCGCGCCACCCGCGAGCGCGCTCTTCCACCCCAGGATGCCGACACTGCTCATCGCCACACCGCGGTACACATCGAGGAACGGCTGCCCGCCGGCGCGGATGGCGTTGGCGAAGTGGAAGCAGGTCCAGAAGTCGCCGCCGCCGTGTCCGGCCTGACGGGCGAGGTCGCCATGCTCGGGCCAGTCGGGCTCATACACGCGTTCCTGGGGCTGGCCGGGCTCGCAGTCCCACTCCTCGTGCCAGACCCGCACCTGTCCGGGGCCGAAGTAGCCCGCCCCCCGCGTGATCTCCATCGCTCCCCGCGTGCCGTGTAGCCGGTACCAGTTGCTGTGCCCGGGCAGCACCAGGCCGAACAGGCGGAACACCGCGCCGCTGGCGGTGGGGCACAGCATCACGCACCCGGGATCTCCCACGTGCATCACGCGCCGCTGGACTTCCGGCGCGGGGATCGACAGCCCGGTAACCGACACGGGCAGCTCGCCGGTGATACACACCAGCGGGGCGAGGGCATGGGTGCAGTAGTAGGTCGGGGGCAGCCAATTGCGCCAGTGGTGGCGTCCCGGCGAGATGCGGAGCCGCCCCTCGGGCGCCATCGGGTGGTTATACTCGCCCTCGGCGTACAGGATGCGGCCGATCTCGCCCTCACGGTACAGGCGCGCCAACTCCTGGTTGAAGGCCGTGTAGGGGTAGTTCTCGGCCAGCATGTAGGTCCTGCCGCTGGCCTCGACAGCGCGGCACAGGGCGACACCCTCGGCCAGCGTCTTGTTGGATGCGGTCTCGCTCATCACGTGCTTGCCGGCCTGGAGCGCCTTGATCGCGAACGGGGCATGTTGGTGGAAGTAGTTGGCGAGGATGACCGCATCCATGTCCGGGTGCTCGAGGAACCGGTCATACTCAGTATAGGTGGCGACCTGGTACTCGGCGCCCACCTCGCGCAGTCGGCGCTCCCACGTATCGCACAGGGCCACCAGCTCCATGCCCACGAACGCGCCGGCACCCTGGGCGAAGCTACGACCGCGGCCGATCCCCACCACGCCCACGCGGATCTTGTCGCTCGCACCGCGGCCCTGACAGGCACACTGAGTCATCGGATTCCCCTCCCGGGAAGCAGCAGGCATCCGGCTTGGCCCGCAGCCGGTCTTGCCGGCCGCTGCGGGCGAGACAGTACTGCCGGGGTCGTTCGTGGTGAGGGGGGAGAAGTCCTCTGCGTGCTCGGTGCTGGTTTCCCGCCGGTCCGAGGTACAGGTCCCCGGACGGGCACCGCGCTCATCCTTGCGGGTAGCGGGATTCCTCCACGAGCGCTGTGGTCTCGGGGTTGAGTGCGCCCGAGGGCCACACGGTGGCGTCAGGCACGAAGAACTGCTCCGCACCACCAGTGGCGTACGGCCCGAACACCGGGCTGTTCCACGTCATGTCAGCACATCCGCCATACACCACCATCGTGCCCCGCCGGAGGCGGTACAGGGTCACATTGCGGGCGTTGTTGCTGTCGGGGAGCGCGTACTCGCGACGGGCCTCATCGGGGGACATCAGCCGGTCACTAGCGATGGCCACGTACCAGCGGCCGATCTTGTCGGACGGCCCCCAGTAGCGCGTGACGTACACGTCAGTGGCCAGTTGCAGGATCGACACCTCCTCGCTCCCGGTGCTCTGGAAGGAGCGCAGCATGTACTGGGCACCCGCGCTGTCCTTGTGGGTGACCTCACACAGCTTCGTCATGAAGCTCGGGTCGCCCGAGCTGCTCTGGGCGACCAGACGGTGCCCGCGCAGGTACGACGTGGGGATCCCGCGCGTGCGGGTGACGAAGGTTGTGCCACCGTAGGAGGCTGTCTGCCAGCTCGTGTCGAGGAAGAAGGCGTAGCGTCCGCTACGCGGGAGGGAGGCAGTGGCCGTGGCACCGTCGAGTGCGACGCGGGCCTCGGTGCCCGTCTGCTGCCACGCTTCGCCGGTCAGCGCGTAGCCGTGCAGCGACGAGTTGGGCTGCATCGGGCGCGGGAGGCGGAACTCCAGGCGCGTCGCGCAGCCGAAGCTGAGGCCCACGGGAGCGACCGCAGCACCGATGGTGAACACCGCGGCCGGCGGGAGCGGTGCGACACTGCTCGCGGCACTGCGGTCGAGCGCCGCCACGCTGAGCACGCCGGGCGATGATGCGCAGCCGAAGCCGGTCAGCAGGCGGATCCCCTCTCCGGTCGCCAGCTCCTGACTCCCTCCCCCGCCGTCGCTGCCACAACCGGCCAGCACCAGGGCTGAGGTGGCTGCGAGGGTGACCGCGACGGCCAGCCCGGATCGGTTTCTCAGTGCAGACAGGAACGGACGGGCATGCCACTGCGGGGCGTGAGACACGACGGCATTCCTCCTGTGG
>CAZIWQ010000062.1:13036-13998 GCA_964542355.1 uncultured Armatimonadia bacterium | reverse complement strand
CCGGCCAAGAATCAGCGGCGTCGGGACGGTCGGCCTACGCGGCCCGCCGATGCGTCGTTGCCCTTCCCACCCCCCACCTCCCACGCCCCTCTATTAGGCCGCTCTAATCTGTCTCCAACCCCAACCTAATCGTCAGGTGGTACACTGCAGGCCATGGACATGAGGCATGGCATGTCAACGACGCCGCCGAGCGCGCACCCGGGCTGGCTGAACTGGTGGACTGTCTGCAACGTCCTGTGCGGCGTCGTGCTGTTCTCGGGGCTGAGTGGCTACATCCTGCTTGATCCGGACGAGGGGCGCTACGCGGAGATCCCCCGCGAAATGCTCGAGAGTGGGGACTTCATCACCCCGCGGCTCAACTACGTCCCGTACTTTGAGAAGCCGCCCCTGTTCTACTGGCTGACAGCCGCGGGTCTGCGCGTGTGCGGGGAACGGGAGTGGGCGGTGCGGGCGGTGACGGCCGCCTGTGGCGTGCTGGGCATGGCGGTGGCCTGGTGGCTGGCGGTGGTGACGGTCGGGCGCGTCGCGGCGCGCTGGGCACCGGCCATCCTCGCCACCTCGGTCCTGTACTTCGCCCTGGCGCGGGTGCCGATCATTGACATGCTGTTCTCGGTGCTGCTGGCGGCGGCCCTCACGGCCTGGTGGGATGCCTACCGGCGCGCCGGAGGGCAGCGCGCGGCCATGCTGGCCGCGAGTGGCGCGCTGCTTGGCCTGGCGATCCTGGCGAAGGGCCCGGTCGCGGTGGTCCTGTTTGTCGGCGTGGCGGTGGTGTTCCTGGCCGCCATGCGCCAGTGGCGGCTGATGCCGGCCCTCGCGGGCCTCCCTGTCCTCGTGGGGGGTGTGCTGGCGGCGCCGTGGTTTTTCGCGGTGCAGGCCCACAACCCCGGGTTTGCGCACTATTTCTTCGTCGTGCAGCACTTCCAGCGCTATACGGGGGTGAACTTCGGCGAGCACCACAAGGG
>CAZIWQ010000062.1:5304-13026 GCA_964542355.1 uncultured Armatimonadia bacterium | reverse complement strand
TGGGTTCTGGTCGGCGTTCTGGCCCTGGCTGACAGCCGCAGCCGTGCGGGGGTGGCGCAGTTGGCCTGCCGACACGAGGGCGCCGGCAGCCTTCCTGCTGAGCTGGACCGTTGTGGTGGTGGGGTTCTTCTCCGCCTCCTCCTGCAAGCTGGTGCCGTATATCCTCCCCGCCTGGTGGCCCCTGGCGGTCAGTATGGCGGCGTGGGTGGGGGGCGCGGTGGGGGCCGACCGGCTCGGGCGCGGCGTGGCCGCCAGCATGCGCGTGACCGGCGTGTTCGCGGCGCTGCTGATCGGTGCCGCTGTCTACTATGGCCTGCATCAGACGCGAATCCCGCTGGATGGATTCGTCATCCCCGGGGCGATCCTGGTCCTGGGAGGCCTGGTGTGCGCGGCGGCCTTCCTGGTGGCGCCGGCTGTGGGGGGCCTCGACCGGCGCATGGGCCTGATGGTCGCGGCCAGTGTCGTGGTGCTGGGGTCCATGATCCCCACCTACCGACAGGTGAGTCAGTACAAGGACCTTGCCGGGCTGATCCCCTCGGGGCTGCAGCCGGTCGCGCCGACCGAGGGCTGGACCATCGCCCAGTACCGCTGCTACAACCAGGCCCTGAGCTACTACACCCACCATCGTGTGGTCCTCATTGACGCCGTCAATGAGATCAACCTGGGGCTACAGGCGCCCGACGCCGCGGAGTGGTTCCGCGAGGGCGCCCACCACATCGCCCGGCTCGCGGCCCGGGGGCCGCTGGCGCTGGTGACGCGGGAAGAGGAAGCCGAGCAGGTGGCGAAAGCGTACGGTCTGCAGGTGTGGGCCAGGAACGACGACCGCGCGATGCTTGTCAATGCCGCCGGCCTACGCCGGCTCGGAGCGGCGCCGTCTCCGGGGGGCCACGCCGAACGGTGAGGCCTGCTGAAGGCTCCTGTCGGCGGTCGGTCCGCGTGCCGGCCCTGCCAGCGGCCACCATCCTGTGCACCCCGGCTCAGTCCGGGTCAAGGAGGGCTCATGCGCGCAGAGTTCCTGCCCTTCAGCCGACCGACGATCGGCCCGGAAGAGATCGCCGAGGTCGTCGACTCGCTCGAGTCCGGCTGGCTTGCCACCGGGCCCAAGGTCCAGCGCTTTGAGGCGCTGCTGCAGGCCCAGACGGGGGCGGCCCACGCGGTGGCGATGAACTCGGGGACCGCCGCGCTGCACGTGGCGCTGCTGGGACTGAACATCGCGCCCGGCGATGAGGTCATCACCACGGCGATGACCTTCGCCTCGCCGATCAACATGATCCTCGCGGTCGGAGCCCGACCGGTGCTTTGCGATGTCGACCGCGACAGCCTCAACCTGCTCCCCGACCAGGTGGCGCGGGCGGTCACGCCGCGGACCCGCGCGATCATGCCCCTGCACTTTGCCGGGCTGCCGTGTGATCTCGACGCCATCCACCAGATCGCGCGCCGGCACAACCTGAAGGTGATCGAGGACGGCGCCCACGCCATCGGCTCCACGTACCGCGGACAGCCGATCGGCGCCCTGTCGGATGCGACCGCGTTCAGCTTCCACCCGATCAAGACCGTCACCAGCGGGGAGGGTGGCGTTCTGTGCACCAACGACGATGCCCTCGCGGAGCAGGCGCGGGTCCTCCGCTTCCATGGGATGACCAAGGATGCCTGGAAGCGCTATGACGCCCGCGGCGTGCCTCACTACGACATCGTGGCCCCGGGGTTCAAGTACAACATGCTCGACCTGCAGGCGGCCATCGGGATCCACCAGATGGCCAAGCTGGAGCAGTTCGTAGCCCAGCGTCAGGCACTGGCGGTGCGCTACCGGGCCGCGCTCGCCGGCACCGCGGGGCTCGCCCTCCCTCCCGACGGCACAGCGCCTGACGCCCATTCGTGGAGCCTGTTCGTCGTGAAAGTCCTCCCCGAGGTATTGGGGATCGATCGCGACGAGTTCCTGCTCGGCCTGAAGGCGCGCAACATCGGCACCGGCGTGCACTTCCGCGCTGTCCACCTGCACCCCTACTTCGCCCGGGCCCTGGGGTACGAGCCCGGCGACCTGCCGAACGCCGAATGGGCCTCCGAGCGGCTCTGCTCGCTGCCCCTGTTCCCGCTCATGGCCCCGAGCGATGTCGACGATGTCGTTGCCGCGATTCGTGATCTCGCGACCACCCCGACAACCCGGCCCCCGACTGTCGGTTAGGCTGCCAGCCCCGCACCGCGGCTGGCTCGCCACAGGGCCCATGGGAAGGCCCTCCCGGGTTTGCGGCAAGTCTCTCTGCGGAGGCCCGCCGATGAGTTCTGAGAGCCCTATCTATCTCTCCATCGTCGTACCGGTGTACAACGAGGAGCAAAACATCTCGCAGCTCTTGCGCCGCCTGGTGGGGGCGGTGCGGGCGGTGGATAAGCCGGCCGAGATCGTCCTGGTCGACGACGGCAGCAGCGACGGTTCGCTCGCGGTGATGCGCGCATTCGCCACCGAGATGGCCCAGGTCGTGGTGGTTGAGCTGGCGCGCAATTTCGGCCAACACGCCGCGGTGATGGCCGGCTTCACCAAGTGCCAGGGCGAGGTTGTCGTGACCCTGGATGCCGATCTCCAGAACCCGCCGGAGGAGATCCCCCGCCTGGTGCGCAAGCTGGAGGAGGGCTACGACGTGGTGGGCACCATCCGCAAGGACCGCAGCGACCCGCTGCTGCGGAAGCTGGCCTCGCGGGTGGTCAACGTCGTGGTCGCGCGAGCCACCGGCCATGATCTCCACGACTACGGCTGCATGATGCGCGCCTATACCCGCGAGACGGTGCAGGCGATGCTGGACTGCCCGGAGCGGCACACGTTCATCCCGGCGTTGGCGATGGTCGTGGCGCGCAAGGCAACGGAGATCGAGGTCGACCACGCCCCCCGCGCACAGGGGGAGTCCAAGTACGGGCTGCTCCAGCTCCTGCGGCTCAACGCCAACCTGATGATGGGGTTCACCTCGATCCCTCTGCGCGTCGTGAGCGGCACGGGGCTGATCATTGCAGTCTTCGGACTGGCGTTCTCCCTGTACCTGATCATCCGCCGGCTGTGGGTCGGCCCGGAGGTCGAGGGAGTGTTCACGCTGTTCGCGGTGCTGTTCTTCTTCGTGGGAGTCCAGATCACCGCGCTGGGGCTGGTGGGCGAGTATGTGGCACGCATGTATGAGGAGGTGCGGGGCCGCCCCCGCTTCCTGATCCGGTCGGTCAGCACGCAGATTGGTGGTCGGGCATCATGAAGACCGTCGTGTTCGGGTACCACAACATCGGCTATGCCTGCCTCACCGAGCTCGTCAAGCAGGGGCATGAGGTGGCGGCCGTGGTGACCCACGAGGATGACCCGGCGGAGGAGGTCTGGTTCGCCTCGGTGGCGGAGTTGGCGCGCAGCCGGGGACTGCCGGTACTGACCCCCCGGGACCCCAACACGCCCGAGTTCGTCGCTCAGATCCGCGAGCTTGCGCCGGAGATCATCTTCAGCTTCTACTATCGCTCCATGCTCAAGGCCCCGCTGCTCGCGATCCCACCACGCGGCTGTCTGAACCTGCATGGCTCGTATCTGCCCGCCTACCGCGGCCGCTGTCCCGTGAACTGGGTGCTCGTCAACGGCGAGGCCGAGACCGGAGTGACACTGCACTACATGGTGGAGAAGCCGGACGCCGGCGACATCGTCGCCCAGCGCAAGGTCACCATCGACTTCGCCGACACCGCGGCGACACTGTACGAGCGGATGACGGCCGCGGCACGCACCGTGATGGCCGCGACGCTCCCGCTGTTGGCCGCCGGGACGGCCCCGCGTGTCCCGCAGGACCACTCGCGCGCAAGCTACTATGGCGGCCGGCGGCCGGAGGACGGCCGCTTCGAGTGGTCGTTCGATGCGCTGCGCATCCACAACCTGGTGCGTGCCGTCACACACCCCTACCCGGGCGCCTTCACCGCGATGGGCCGTGACAAGCTAACCGTGTGGGCGTGCTACCCGCACGACGGCTCCTATATCAGCGGACTGCACACCCCCGGGACCGTCGTGCAGATCACTCCCGCCGGGCCCGTCGTCGCCACCGGCAGCGGAATGCTCGCCCTGCTGGCGGTGCAGGTCGCTGATGGCCCGGAACTCAGCGGCAGTGAGTTCACCCGCGCCTACGCGCTATCTGTCGGAGCTAGCCTGTGTGCCGACCGGCAACAGGCACCACGACCGTAAGGAGATGTCGCCATGAACGTGCTGGTCACCGGTGGTGCAGGCTTCATTGGGTCCCATCTGTGTGATGCTTTCCTCGCCCGCGGCGATCAAGTGACCTGCCTCGACATGGGGTCACGCAAGAAGATCACGCACCTGCAGGACCACCCCAAGTTCCGCTATGTCCATGACAGCGTGCTCAACGCCGCGATGGTTGACGCGCTGGTGGCCCGGGCCGACCTCGTCTACCACCTCGCCGCCGTCGTGGGTGTGGAGCACTATGTGGCCGACCCGTACAATGTGCTCAACGTGAACGTCAACGGCACGCAGGAGGTGCTGCGCGCGGCGTATCGGCACGACAAGAAGGTCGTCTTCGGCTCGACCTCCGAGGTCTATGGCCGCAACCCGAAGATCCCCTGGACCGAAGACGACGATCGGGTGCTCGGCTCCACTGCCATCGACCGGTGGTGCTATTCCACCTCCAAGGCGGTCGGCGAGCACTTCTGCCACGCGTTCGCCAAGATGGGACTGCAGGTGGTCATTACGCGCTACTTCAACCTGTATGGCCCGCGCCTGGATGCCCTCAACCGCGGGCGGGTCATCACGATCTTCCTCGGCCAAATCCTGGAGGGCAGGCCCGTCACCGTCGTCGGCGATGGGTCGCAGACGCGCTGCTTCACCTTCATCAACGACGCGATTGAGGCCACGGTGCAGGCCGGCATCAACCCCGCGGCCGTCGGCGGCATCTTCAACATCGGCACCGATGTCGAGACCACGATGAAGGAGCTCGCCGAGACGATGGTCCGCATCTCCGGCCACGAGATCCCCATCGTCTACGTGCCCCAGGAGAAGGTCTACGGCAAGAGCTACGAGGACATCCAGCGCCGGGTACCTGACGTGACGCGCATGCGCGAGATCCTCGGTGTCGAGGCCCGCACCCACCTCGTCGACGGTCTCCGGCTCACCTTTGACTGGTTCCTCCGCCAGCAGAACGCCGAGGACGATGAACCCCGCGCGATGACGATGGTCGAGTCGCAGCGATGAACGCTCCGCTGACGGTGGGGCTGAAGGTGGATGTGGACACCCTCGCGGGCTACCGCCAGGGTGTCCCGGCGCTGCTGGCGCAGCTCGCCGCCGCCGGGGTGCGGGCGACGTTCTTCTTCGCTGTCGGCCCCGACCGCTCCGGCGTGGCGATCCGCCGCGTGTTTACCCAACGCGGCTTTGTTGCTAAAATGATCCGCAATCGCGCGCCAGCCACCTTCGGCCTCCGCACGCTGTTGTACGGGACCGTGCTGCCGGCGCCGCTGATTGTTGCCTCGGACCCGGGGATCGTGCGGGACGTCGCCGCGGCCGGCCACGAGGTCGGGGTCCATGGCTGGGATCACATCGGCTGGCACGATGGTGTGGGCGCGATGTCGTTTGCCCGGTTGCACGATCACCTGTCGCGCGCCACCGACGCCCTGGCCGCGATTGTGGGTGCCGCACCCCGCAGCTTCGCCGCCCCGGGGTGGCAGTGCTGCCCCGCCTCGCTGGCGCACCACGACGTGGTCGGGCTGGCGTATGCCAGCGACGTCCGGGGCCATGGCGGCCCGTTCCTCCCGCGCATGGGCGGGCTGACCTTCCGCACGCCGCAGGTGCCGACCACGCTGCCGACCCTGGACGAGATGTGGGGGCGCGAGGTGCATGACGACTGCGGAGCCGCCCACCGCTGGATCGCGCAGCTCGTGGCGGGCATCAATGTGCTGACGGTCCACGCCGAGATCGAGGGGATGGCGATGCCGCAGGCCCTGCCGGGCTTCCTGACGCGGGTCCGCGACAGGGGTGCCGTGGCACAGCCGCTGGCTGACATCGTGTCCGCCACCGACCTCGCCGCCCTGCCCGTGCGCGACATCTTCGCCGGCCGGCTGCCGGGCCGAGCGGGAACCGTGTGTTGTGTGGCCGACCTGCCATGAAGATCCTGCTGGTCGAGGACGATGAACGCCTCTCGCGTTTCATCCACCGCGGGCTGACCGAGGAAGGCCACGCCGTCACCGTCCGCGCTGACGGCAACGACGCCGAAGACCAGATCTTCTTCGAGCCGTTTGATGTCGTCGTCCTCGACCTGTCGCTCCCGGGCCAGACCGGGTTCGAAGTCTTGCGTCACATGCGCGCCGCGGGCATCCTGACGCCCGTCCTGATCCTCACGGCGCGCGATAGCGTGCACGACAAGGTACGGGGCCTCGACGCCGGCGCCGACGACTATGTCACCAAGCCGTTCGCCTTCGAGGAGTTGGTGGCTCGCCTGCGGGCCCTCGGCCGGCGGGCCCCGGGCGCGCCCCAGAGCACCGTGCACAGCGGGCCCCTGGTCGTGGACCTCGCCCGCCGCCAGGCCGCCTACGGCACCCACGAGCTCTCACTCACGCATACCGAGTTCGCGCTCCTGGAGTACCTCGTCCGCCACGCCGGCCGCGTGCTCAGCCGGGCCCAGATCGAGCAGCAGATCTGGGGCGACGAGTACGCGGGCGACAGCAACGTGGTCGCTGTCTATGTCAACTACCTGCGCAACAAGCTGGCCCGCTGCGGGGCGCCCGATCTCATCGAGACCGTCCGGGGCACTGGCTACCGCCTGCGGAGCCCCGACTGATGCACGCCTTCCGCCGCGCGCGAGTTGGTCTCACCATCCGCTACGGGCTGCTCAGCTCCGGCACCCTCGTCATTGTCTCATTCCTCGTCGCCACCACCGTTCACCGGGTTGAGCTCAGGCGTCTGGACGCCGACATCCTGCGCCAGGTCGCGTGGCTGCACAACCTGTGCGCACAGAACGTACCCCTGAGCACCATTAGCGAGGAGCTTGTCGAAGTCGCCATTGCCGCCGGGCAGCCCGTTGGCGTCCTCATCTATGGCGCCGACCAGCGCGTGCGCTATGCCTATGGTCTCCTGGCGCAGCACGGGGTGCCCCACCCGGTGTCTGCCGGGCGGCGGGAGCGGACCCCGTTCACACTCCGCCTCGGCGACGTGGGGCGGGTGCGGTGCGTGACGACGACCCCGCCGGCACCGACGGGCGGTCGCGGCCGCCTCGTGCTCGTGGTCTCCCTGGCGCGGGAGGACCGGGCGCTCCGCGAGCTCCGGGAGACCCTGGTGGCCGTCAATCTCATTGCGGCCCTGCTCACGGCGCTGCTCGCCTGGTTGTTTGCGGGGGCCGCCCTGCGGCCGGTCCATGACTCCTACGTGCGCCTCCAGGGATTCCTCGAAGCCGCCTCCCATGAGCTGCGCACCCCGCTGACCGCGATCATCGGCGAGGCGGAGGTGGCACTGCGCAAGGAACGCGAGCCCGCCTCCTATCGGGAGAGTCTCCAGTACTGCTCCGCCTATGCCCGCGAGATGATGGCGGTCATCGAGAAGCTGCTGGACTTCTCGCGGGCTGACGCCGGCGTCCCGGTTCTGACGCTGGACGTCGTGGACCTCGCGCACGTGGCGCACGATGAGCTCGACGCCCTGCGACGGCGCGTCACCCAGTGCCCCGCTACGGTGCTGGAGGCCGACCCCGACGTCATCGTCGACGGCGACCCGGACCTGCTCGC
>CAZIWQ010000062.1:0-5294 GCA_964542355.1 uncultured Armatimonadia bacterium | reverse complement strand
ATGTCGTCCGCAACCTGCTGGACAATTCCGCCAACCACACCCCCCCTTCCGGCGAGATCCGCGTTACCGTCGCCCACGTTGCGGGCCGGCGCGAGGTCGCCCTGACCGTCACCGACAACGGGGAGGGCATTGCGCCGGAGGACCTGCCCCGCGTCTTCGACCGGTTCTACCGCGGCGATCCCCCGCGTTCGCGCGCCGTTGGTGGGAGCGGGGACGTCTCGCCCGCCTCGCCCACCCTCGAGCATCGCGGCACCGGGCTGGGCCTGAGCATCGTGAAGTGGATCGTGGAGGCGCATGACGGCACGGTGCGGGCCGAGAGCCAACCGGGAGCGGGAGCGATGCTCGAGGTCCGGTTGCCGGCCCGGCGCGCGTGACCTCGATGGCAGGCACCGCACCCCCTCCCGGCGAAGTCTCCCCCCACGGAACTGTCGCCAGTCAGGAGGCCCCCCATGCCCCGCTCCCTGGGTCTTGCCACCCTCTTGCCGATCGCTCTGGCCGCGACGTGCTCAGCCGCGGAACCCGCGAACCTCGTCAAGAACCCCGGCTTCGAGACCGTGACTGCCGCCCGCCCTGCCGACTGGTCGCTCACCGGCGCCGCCAGCCTCGACGACGCGCAATTCTACGCGGGGCGCACGGGCCTGCGCATGGTGCACACCCAGCCCGCCACCTCCGCCGCGACACAGACCCTGACGTGTGGCGAGCGCGACTATGTGGCGCTCGCCTGGGTGAAGGTGGTTGGGGTGACCGGCACGGGTGCGCGCGTGCGACTGCGTGGCCCGGCAGGCCAGGCCATCGCCGTTAGCCCCCCGCTGACCGGCGAAACCACGTGGCAAGCCGTGCGAGTGCCCTTCAACCCCGGGAGCATTGGGCGCGTCAGCGTGGAGCTCAGCCTGGCCGAGGCGACGGGAAGCGCCTGGTTTGACGACATTGTCGTGGCCGACGCGGCTGCCGTGGGGGCACTCGCCCAGACCGGAGCGCCCGCGCCGACGCGCACGAACGTGGCCCTCGGCAAGCCGTACGAGCTCTCGCCTCCCCCCAGCTATGAGTACTGTTCCGACCCGGGTGACAACGTCCAGCTTACCGACGGCAAGTACACGGTCGGCTACTTCTGGACGCAGAAGTCGACCGTCGGGTGGTACCTCTACAGCCCGCAGATCACGCTCGACCTGGGCCGGGTGGAGCCGATCGCGGGCATCACGATCAACTGCCCGGGAGGTGGCGCGGCGGGGGTCGCCTTCCCCCGGCGCGTCACCTACCTGGTGAGCGATGACAACGCGAGCTTCTACGAGGTGGCCGGCCTGACGCCGCGCGGCCTGCGGCAGGACGGCAAGAGCTGGTATACCCATCGCTTCCTGGCCGACGGGCTGCAGACGCGCGGGCGCTACGTCATGATCCGGCTCGACAAAGCGGGGTCCACGGTGTTCGCGGACGAGGTGGAGGTCTACCGCGGGGACCACGATCCGGCCACCGTGCAGCATGCGGGCCCGGCGCGCAACCGCAGCGAGATGGCCTTCGCTCAATACTCGCTGACCCCGCGGACCTACACGCGCGGTGAGTCACCGGTGACGCCCCATGTCAAGTGGGCCACACCGCTGTCCGGCGGACCGATCCGCTCGATCCTCATGGCCTACAGCGGGGACATGCGCGAGGCGGTGGAGATCGCCCAACGCGTGGACCTGGACTACACTCCGGTCTCCCATCACTCGTTCTACTCCGCGGGCACGCTCGGGACGCTGATGCAGGACCAGATCACGCGTGCCCTGCCCGCATGCGAGGTCATGGTCGTGGGCGGCTACCGCTGGGAGGCCACCGGGGAGGCCCTGCTCGAGCGGATCCAGGCCCGCGTCCGCGAGGGGATGGGGCTGGTGTGTGTGACCCCGACACCGGCGTGGCTGAAGCCGCTCGACGATGTGTTCCGCGACCGGCCGCTGGCAGGCGACGAGGGCCTGCTTGACCTCGTCCCGATGTCTCTCATCCCCGCCTACCGCAAGCCGCGGGGCTCGCACCTGCACCTGGGCACCTACGGCAAGGGGCGGGTGGCATGGGTGAACTGGGCCGAGTTCGGGCGCGGCGGCCATTCCCTCATTCCCAGCTTCATGCTCGAGGACATCGATGACGATGCCAACGGGCCGTGGGAGTACTCACTCGCCGCCCTGGCGAAGCTGGTCGGCTGGGCGGCGGGGCGCGACCTCGAGCGCATCGTCGGCATCACGTGCTCCGCCCGGGGGATCCGGGTGCAGGTGGACCCGGGCGAGGCCGCCGGCACCCTCGAGGTGGTGACGCGAGACCGCTTCTTTGACCCGCTCGACACGCACCGGCTTGGAATCACCCCCGCCGGTGGGAGCTTCGAGCTGGCCGCCGTCGGTGGCATCAACGGGTGCCATCCCGTCGACGTGTGGCTGCGCGATGCCCGGGGGGCGGTGGTCGACTTCGGCTCCGCCTCCTATGAGTGCGACAACGGTGCGGGGATCGAGGCCGTCACTCTCTCCCGGCCGTACTACGCGCCCGGCGAGCCGGTGGAGGCACTCGTGAAGCTGCGCGGCCATCCACTGGGGCTCAGGCTGACCGTGAGCCTGATCGATACCTACGGCCGGGTGACCGAAGCCCCGCAGACGCCGGAGGTCACCGCCGCCGGCGAGGCCCGCGTGCAGCTCCCGAACCGCCACCCCCTGACGCTCGCCACGCATCTCGCGCTGGCACTGCGCCGAGGGGAGCAGCTCATTGACCGGCGGATGGAGCGCGTCTGGATTGACCTCCCGCGCCAGGAGGACTACACGTTCTGTGCGTGGTATGCGTGGGACTTCCAGCCCACGGCCTTCCACGGCCTGCGGATGCTGCGCGACCTGGGACTGGACACCTACGTGTCGCTGCCGGGGAAGTGGCGGGCCGAGAGTGCGGCCTACGCCAACCTCCGCCACGGCCCGGAGAATGTCGAGCGGGTGGCGCCGCAGAACAAGGATGAGAGCCTGGTGCGCGTCCCCTGCCTGACCGATCCCCAGTACCGCGCCAGGACGGCGGCTCGCATCGAGGCAATGGCACGCGAGGTGCGGCCGTACGGGGTGACGGAATGGTCCATGGGCGATGAGTCCACGCTCGGGGGGAGAGACTACTGCGTCTCACCCACGTGTCTCGCGGCGTTCCGCACATACCTCCAGCAGCAGTACAAGGACCTGGCGGCCCTCAACGAGGGCTGGGACACTCACTTCGGCGCGTGGGAGGAGGTCGTCCCGCTGCCCCGCACGCAGGTGGAGAAGCGCGACAACCTGGCCCCGTGGCTGGACCACCGGCGCTACATGGAGAGCCTGTTCGCCTCCTACCACGACTGGTGTCGACAGCTCGTGACCGGCCAGATCCCGCGGGCGCGCGTGGGGATCTCGGGGACCCCGGGCGTCAACTCCACCAGCGGGCATGACTGGTGGAAGCTGATGCAAGGCCCGCTGACCCACCTGTCGGGCTATGGCGGTGTCCAGCGGGAGCTGCAGCGCTCGTTCATGATGCCCGGCACCTTCTACACCACCTTCCTCGGCTACGACTACAAAGACAACGACGAGCAGCGGGCCCGCTACAGCCCCTGGGACCTCGTGTTCCACGGCAGCGGGGGGGTCAACTACTACACCATGGTCTCCGACACGCTCAACTGCCCGCTGGTACGCCCGGACATGACGCTCACCGCCAAGGCGCCGTGGTTCCTGGAGGAGGTGCGCGAGCTCAAGGCCGGCATGGGACGCCTGTTCATGGCCGCCGGCCGCGAGCGCGACGGCATCGCCGTGCACTACTCCCCGGCCAGCATCCACGCCGCAACGGCCGGCGGCCTGTTCGATCATCGCGATCGGCTGCGCAACTACAACATCAACCTCAGCAACGTCGGCAAGATCCTGGAGCAGTGTCACCTGCAGTATGACTTCATCCACGAGGAGCAGATGGCGCGCGGCGAGCTGCGGGGCTACCGGCTCCTGATCCTGCCCTGGTCGTCGGCAGTCAGCGCACGGGAGGCGGCGGCGATCACAGCCTTTGTTCGCGGGGGTGGCACCGTGCTGGCAGACTGCTACTGCGCCGTCCGCGACGATCACGGCAAGCCGCGGGCAATGCTGGAAGAGCTGTTTGGTGTGCGGCAGCCGCTGGCCCCACCGCAGCTTGAGGCCGGCACAATGAAGCCGGTCGAGACCATCTCGGCGGCGACACCGCGCGTGCAGGAGTTGTTCGCGGGCCTGCCCGCAATCCCGGTGGCCTCCGGCAGTGGGCAGATTGTGCTCGCCGGAGGCACGCCGCTGGCGCAGGTGGCCGGGTTGGCAGCATGTATCGTCAACACGCACGGAGCGGGACGGGCGATCTTCCTCAATAGCTGCTTCTCCAACTACGCGGAGGTCTGGGCGAGCGGGGTGGCGGGCGAGGTGCTCGACGAGCAGCAGGCCCCCCTGGCCGTCACGGCACCTATCCGCGAGTTCATCACGCGTGTCGCTCGCGTGGCCGGGGTGCGCGCTCCCCTCACCATCGATACCGAGACCGGGGTCGCGGCCGAGCTGGAGGTATCCCGCTTCGCGCTCGACAAGACCCGTCTGATTGGCGTCGTGCGCACCATCACCGCCGGGGCCATCGACCGCAGTGATGTGCAGGCCTACCACCTCACCCTGCCTGCGCCGGCACACATCTATGATTCACGCGGCGGCAGGTACCTCGGCCGATCCGCGAGCATCTCGGACCAGGCGGCGCGCGGCGTAGCACGAGTGTATGCGGCCCTGCCCTATGAGATTGCCGGTCTGGGGGTGCACGGACCCTCGCGGGCCGCGCCGGGGGATGCCATCCGTGTGCGCACGACGCTCTTCTGCCGGACAAGCACCTTCCCCGCCACCCACGTGATCCGTCTCACGGTCAGCGGACCGGACGGCGCGGAGCGCCCCCACTATGCGCAGAACCTCGTGACGGTCCAGGGCTCGGCGGAAACCGAGGTACCGTTCGCCTACAACGACCTCCCCGGACTGTGGACGATCGCGGCACGGGACGTGGTGACCGGCGCGCAGGGCAGACTGGTCGTGGCGATCAGGGGTGAGCTCTGACGCCCGAGGCGCACGGTCTCGACGCGGGCGTGGAGGGGGTCTTCTTCACGAGAACATCGGCGGGGGATGAACCCCATCTGCGCCAACTTGCGGCCGTGGGAAGCCGTTGCGCGCGGTCGTGTGGAGGGGCCGGACTACGAGGCCAGCGGCGAGGGACGAGCCGCAGACGCGTAGGCCGACCGTCCCGACGGCGCTGTGTTTTGGCCGCCCTGCCGGTGCCCGCGCGAATCGCGCCTGCAG
>CAZIWQ010000061.1:0-14227 GCA_964542355.1 uncultured Armatimonadia bacterium | reverse complement strand
ACGCCGCGGCATTATACAGTGGACCAGAGCGGGTGTCGAGGGGAGCCAACCGCGCTGCAAGAGCGTCGTTTCTGGTTGATGGGCCCCCAGCAGCCCATCAGTTGGGGACGATGCTCCTGATGTCAGCCACTCGTCTGGTCCTCGGGGAGGGGTGGGCCGTCAGGCCGCGAGAAGCGGCAGCCACAGTAGCGCTGGCGGTACAGCCCGAGCTCCTTGCTCAACTCAACGCTGCGCTGGAAGCCACCGTCCTGTTTGAAGTCCGCGGCGACGAACTCGACGCCCAACTCGCCGGCCACGCGGCGGCCGATGGCGTTGATCTCCTCAGCGCGCTTGTGTGGGCTCACTGTCAGC
This sequence comes from uncultured Armatimonadia bacterium, assembly GCA_964542355.1. Taxonomy (GTDB): domain Bacteria; phylum Armatimonadota; class Zipacnadia; order Zipacnadales; family JABUFB01; genus CAZIWQ01. The sequence continues at coordinate 13,876 of CAZIWQ010000061.1, read as the reverse complement.
GTCGTGGCGATGAGCCCGATCCCGCGGCGAGCCGCCTCGCGGGCCGTCTCGCTCAGGCGGTGCTCGAAGCAGGCCGGACAGCGCGCTCCCCCCTCGGGCTCGGCCTCTTGCCCCGCGACCGCCTCCAGCCAGGCTGCCTCGTCGCGCCCCCCGACCACCAGGTCCACGTCGAACTCCCGCGTGACCAGATGCACCTGCTCCAGTCGCCGGTCATGCTCGTGGGTCGGATGCACGTTGGGATTGTGCCAGAACGCGGTCACCCGGTAGTGCCGGATCAGCCGCTCGATGACGGCCGTCGCGCACGGGCCGCAGCACACGTGCAGGAGCAGTTGTGGCTTCGCGCTCGTCATGGCCGGCAGAGCTCCCCGGTGTCGTCGATGCCACCGACCTCGTCGTGCCCTTCGTAGGCGACGGCCCGCAGCCAGGTGGTGAGCCGCGCGCCCGGCTCGATCACGAGCTGCGTGCCCGCCTGGATGGCGTTGGTGAGGATGGCGGGATAGCTGCTGAACGGCTCCAGTGCCATGACATAGCAGCGCCCCCAGAACGGCCAATCCTGTTCCCCGCCCAGATTCTGCCAGCACCACAGGTGGCGGAACACCGCCGTGTCAAACGCCATGCCGAAGCCGACACCGCGAGCGCGGTTGGTCAGCGCGTACCAGCCGCCATCGAGGTCGGTCAGATAGGTCATCTCGGCCACGCGATCCTCCGGGGGGCTGACTATGCGCATGTCCCACTCCTCCCACTCGCGCGTCCGGCCGATGGGCCAGGCGAAACGGGACCCGCCCGGAAGCCGAGAAGTCTCACCCACATTGGTGTCGACCACGACCTCGCGGGCACTGCAGTCCAGCCGACACGAGCCATCCAGGAAGGGAGGGCCGAACGCCGGATGGTGGCCCCACATCAGGTCCAGCGTGTCGGACGACTCGTTAACCAACTCCTCGTCGATCTCCAGGACCGGCCGGTTGCTGCGCACGGTCATCGTGCGTGTCAGCAGATAGGGCGAGCGCGGCGTCCGACACGTCAGTCGCACGCTCACGCACGAGGGCACGTCCTCGAGGATCTGGTGGCGCCACGGCACCCCCCAGACCTCCCCGTGGAGGCCCATCTCGCAGCCCTTGTAAACACAGGCCCGGCCCCCGTTGGGGAGGCACTCCTGCCAGCCCCCCTCATAGTAGTCGCTGAACGGTCCGTTGGTCGCGGGCCGCGTGTCGAGGCCGCCGGTGCTCGGACGAACCCCCAGCGGACTGCGCCACATGAAGTCGGTGTCGCTTGGCTTGTGCACGAACTCGTAGATGTCCGCACCCTTATCCAGGAGCACGGTCACCCGGATTAGCTCGTTCTCCAGTGTCATCATCCGCATGCCGCGGAAGGTGATCTCGTCATTCACGCGACAGCCGAAGTTGCGCTCGTGTACGTAGAACATGACCGACCTCCAGGGATGGCGGCAATCGGGGCCGGGGACGCGGCCGCCGCGCCGGCCTGATGGGTGGCGGCCGTCCGCCAACGGGCTCCCCCGGGCGGCCGCGGTCACATTTCGCGCCCACGGGGAGGAATGCCTGCTTGGCCCGGCGAAGTCTACTTCGGCGCTTACTGGAACGCCCCGGGCGCGGGCCGACTGAGGGCTGCGGAGCGGGCACCGCGGGTCAGTGGACGGGCCTGGCCGCTGAGGGGCTGACGGTCCGCTGACACCACGGGGCAGTGCCCCGGGGGGCGACGCAATACCGGTCGGACACGAATCAAGAGGTGACGAGCGATGGCAGACACACTCCGCGCGGGCGTGATCGGTCTGGGCAATATCTCCGGCATCCACATCGCCAGCTACAAGAAGGCCGACGGCGTGGAGTTGGTCGCCGGAGCCGACGTCGACCCGGCGGCCGTTGAGGCCACTGCCACGAAGCATGGGTTCACCGGCTATGCCGACTGGCGGGTGATGCTGGCGGAGGCTGAGCTGGACGTCGTGAGCGTATGCACACCACCGTTCTTGCATCGCGAGATGGCAGTCGAGGCGATGGAGCGGGGCATCCACGTTATGTGCGAGAAGCCGATCGCGGCCACGCTGGAGGACGCGGAGGCCATGGCTGCCGCCGCTCGCGCGCTCGACGCCAAGCTGATGATCGCCTACTGCCATCGCTGGCACCCCACGATCCTGAAGGTGAAGCAACTAATCGATGCCGGAATCCTGGGCCAGCCGCTGTTCTTTCGCTGCGCGTTCGCCGGCTGGATCGAGTTCGCGGGCAACCACCGCGCGATCAAGAGCCAGGCCGGCGGCGGGGCGCTCATGGACAACGGCTCCCACGCCACCGACCTGTACCAGTTTCTGCTGGGCAAGGTCGCCAACGTCTCCTGCCGTGCCCGAACCGCACTGCAGCACATGGAGACCGATGACGTCGCGGTCATGATCTTCGAGGGGGAGAACGGCTGTTTCGGTGAGGTGATTGTGGGGTATTCCCTCCCGGGCGACCATACGGAGTTCAAGATCATCGGCGAGAACGGCGTCATCCGGATCGACAACTACTTCGCCGGCCCCGTGCGCTTTCAGCCCAAGGGGGCGGCCGAATGGCTTGACCATGAGGTCGCGCCCGGTGACCGGTTCCAGGGCGAGTTCGCCAACTTCCTCGCCGCAGTGCGCGGAGAGGCCGAGCTGATCAGCACCGCGGAGACGGGGCTCCACGTGCATCGGGTCATCACCGCGGCCTATGCGGATGCGGCAAGGAAGGGTGTTGCGGTCGACGCCTAGCAGAGCGGCCGCGAAGCCGCTTTGGGGCCACGACGGCGCCGCTGTTCGGCGGCCACAAGGCGCGGCACGTGCGGTCGCCGACAGTCCGGCGCAAGCCCGGCCGCGTCGCGACGCTCCCCTCACGTGGGTCAGTCGCGCAAGCCACATACTCACCATCTCTCAGGCCGCAGGACACGGGCCACCGACCATGAGGGACCGCAGAGGCTGCTCAGAAACCAGGCTCCTTGTGTGCGCAGTTCCAGCCATCGAGGGGTATGACCGATGAGTGGGGATCTGCCAGGGCCTTTGGTGCTGGTCGTGGAGGACAATGAGGACCTCGCGAGCGTATTCGCCGAGACCCTCGAAGCCATGGGATGCGAGGTCCGGGTCGCCCACACCGGCGCGCAGGCGCTCAAGGCCGTGCGGGAGACTGTACCGGTACTGGTGCTGCTGGACCTGGGCCTGCCGGACCTCGACGGGATGTGGGTCTGCCGTGAGATCATGGCCCTGCGCGAGCCGCGCATCATCGTCATCACGGCGCGGGACGACCCCAATGTGGCGGAGGCCGCCCTGGAGTTGGGGGCCGACGACTATGTCCGCAAGCCGTTTCACCTCAATGAGTTGATGGCCCGGGTGCGCGCAGTGCTGCGCCGCGGTCAGCCGGATAGCCGCGGTCTGCTCAAGATCGGGCGTCTCTCCATCGACCGCGACAAGTGCGTGGCGAGCGTCGACGGTCAGGCGACCGAGCTCTCGGCGACCGAGCTACGTCTGTTGATCTTCTTCGCTGAGCACCCCGGCTGGGTCTTCTCCAAGGACCGTCTCCTGGCAGCCCTGTGGCCCGACGACCGCGACTCGCACGCAGTGCAGGTGCACATCTCCAACCTGCGGCGGAAGATCGAGCCCGACCCTGCCCGCCCGTCGCTGCTCGTCACGGTGAAGGGTCTCGGCTACCGCCTCGAGCCCTACGGCGGCTAGAAGAGCGGCCGAGAAGTCGTTCTGAGGCCGCGAACCCACGTCAGAATGGCCCTGGAGACCCGGCCGGAAGTGGCCTTTCCGGCCGACCCCTGCTCGGGCCCTGTCTGCGGGGTCCGCGTGTGCTGCGGCCCCCAATCCGAGGGTAACAATCTCTGTTCCCGTCGTCGTGAGCGGTTGACGTGCGGTCGGGAACGGACGATAATGAGTGAAACCTCAGGCACGCGTGACTGTCTATTAGTGTGTTATGCTGCAGACAGCCCGGTAGGGCGGTCGGGTCGGCGCGAGGGCCACCGGGAGGCACTGCCAGTCGCAGACGGTCTCGGGGCTCTGGTGTGGCGTCTGGCGGTCCGCAGTCGTGATGAGCGGACCCGTGAGCCCATCACATGACAGGCGACAGCGAGTAGGCAACATGGCTAACCACCGCGCATGGGACGCGAGCCTAGTAGTGTGTGTGCTGCTCCTATCATCGATAGGAGGTGCATGGGCGCAGCGTGCGGGCCTGAACGTCAAGCTGGAGAGCTCTCGGCTTGAGGGTGTCCAGGCCACCAGCGCCGGCACTGTCGAGAGCCTGCAGCCACTGGGGACGCCCCTGGAGAGCATCCTGGGCGGCCGCAGCGACGGCTGGGCCCTGGGACAGACCGACCGCGATCTGTACAAGCTCGACCTCGAGTGGGGGGCTTCCGACCGCGTCAGCGTGAAGCGCAACGTGTCGCAGAAGCGCGTCGCCGCCAAGGGGCGACCGTTCGACACCGCGGTACAGGAGTTGACCGAGCAGTCGGTTGGCCTCACTCCCTTTGCCGGCATGAGTTTCTCGATGAGCCGCAAGCGCACCGAGACGACGGACCTTGGTCTCGTGAGCCTCGGGGCCACCGAGGTCGAGGCGACCGGCCTCGCGCAAAAGTATGGCTCCGGCCGGACGGCAGGCGCGCTGAGCTTCAAGCGCACGGTGACGGAGACACTGAAGCCCCAGGCCGAGCAGGCGGACAGCATGTTGGCGCTCACTGAGCGCAAGGAAGAGCAGGAGTTGAGGCTCACCCAGGGCTTCGGCGTCCTGGGCAAGGCCTCCCAGCTCGAGGTCGTTCGTGGTGTGGCGACGAGCTACAAGCCCGACGACTACACGCGGGAGCAGGCCAGCGATGCGGTGCGTCTGAGCACCGGGCTGTGGGCGCAGACGAGCCTTGCGGGTGTCTACGAGCGCTCCCACTCCAACCAGTCCGAGGGTCTCCACTCGCAGCACCGCAACCTCGCGCTCAGCCGCAAGTTCGCGACCGGCGAGGCCAAAGTGGCCTATGACTTCACCGCGAGCCGGCGGGCGGGCGCGACCACCGAAACGACGACGCAGGGGTTCAACCTGCCGTTGCGCATCGACGGCAAGGCCGTGGCAGCCGCGTTCTCATCCAAGACCGTGCAAAACGATACCGACGTCCTGTCGGATGAGCGGAAGATCACGTTCGCCTCCAAGCTGGCCGGGAACGACGTCACGGCCAGTTGGGCGCGCAACATCGTCCTCAAGAGCGGCCAGGACAACAAGACCACCAGCGCCGCCTTCGCACTGCCGATGCGGCTGTTCGGGGACAAGGCCAGCTTCAGCTACACCTCCAACAGCCAGCAGATCGGCGCGGCGATGCAGAAGAAGGAGCGCGTCACCGCCTTCGCGCTGCCGTTGTCCCACGTCCGCGCGGGTACCAGCTTCAGCTATCAGGTCAAGGGGCTGGAGCAGGTCGGCAAGGACCCGCAGGAGATGCGGACGGCACGGCTGCTGATGCCGCTGAGTCTGTTCGGGACTACTGTTGCGACGGAGTCCGAGCGGACGACGACGCATACCCCCAGTGGCAAGACCCTGCAGTTCCTGACGAAGGCGACAGCGCCGCTGCGGATCGCGGGACGCAAGGTGGACACGGAGAACCAGTTCACCGCCATCAACCGGCCGGACGGTACGCAGCAGGATCAGTTCAGCACGCGCGTGAGCATCCCGTTCCGGCCCGGTGCCGTCGTCGTGCAGCGCCAGGCCGTCACCGACACCGCCGCCGATGGCACCGAGAAGCAGATGCGGACCGTGACCATCACCGCCCCGCGTGTCGCGCTGGTGGGTCCTACGAGCGTGCAGGCCGACATGGAGATGAAGGCAGGCACCGACGGGACCGACACCCGCACCACCCACCTCAATCTCCAGGCCAAGCCTGTCGCGCCGGTCACCCTCAGCGCGGACTACCGCCTGAAAGACCTGGGGCCGGACCAGGAGACCACGGAGCGGCAGTTGGACGCCACCTATGCACTCAGCGACCGGCTCTCGCTCAACGCCCGCTACCTGGACCGCGAGCAGTTGGACCGCAGCCCGTTCATCCAGCGCACGATGGTTGTGCAGCGCAAGGCCCCGACCCCCGGTGACCTGCGCCTGCGGGCCGCGGTCACGTCCACCGATGACGGTGCGGTTGACGGCGACCTGCTCAAGGTCGTCGAGGTCGGCTTCGGCGACCCCAAGGCGCTCGGCGTCAACGTCAAGTACCAGGAGTATGATGAGGCCAAGCTGGTCACCCTGGGCGACCCGGTCGTCGAGTTCGGGCTCGAGCACGGCGACATCAAGTCGCTGAACTGGACACTCGGCTACGGTGACTCCAAGAGCCGGCCGGCGCCCCGGCGTCACTATGGCATCGGCTTCCCGATGGGGGACACCTCGCTCAAGCTCGCGTTCAGCCAGAACCCCCAGGACCCAACGGATCCGAAGGCCCAACGCATCCGGGTCGCCGACATGTATGATGCGGCCCTGTCGAGCAAGGTGTTCGGTGACCTCGCCCTGGACCTGGGGTACCGCTATTGCGCCTATCCCGAGGACGTCGAGGCCGCCGAGCGGGTCGACCAGTGGTTGCAGATCAAGCTCACCGGCGGCAAGTCGGAGGATGGTGGCGCGGTCCAGATTGGCTACGCCTCCGGCGACTTCGTGACCCTCGACAAGACCAAGCCGGAGCGCACTCCGCTGTCGACACTCAGTGTGCGCTATGAGAAGAAGCTCAGCGACCTCGGCTCGATCAGCCTCAACCTCAACCGGACGAACGTGCCGGAGTCGATCAGCGACCTCAAGGACAGTTACGAGGGACGGCTCCAGTTCGAGCACCGCTTCTGACGGTTCGGCGCCGCGGTCCACCAGCGAAAGGCCCCGCTGTCTGAAGAGGACGCTCCCCCGTAGCCGACCGCGCCATCGCGGTCGGCTTTCGCATGGGCGACGGAGGGTGGTGGGGGCACGGCGGCGAAGTGCCACCCCTCGCACCCATCCAACGGCCCGCGGAGTACCCCGATGCCCGGCACCAGCCCCTGTCCGTTCCGGTATATCTTCAAAGGGCGCACGTTCTGCGCTGTGGCCGTGCGCGACCGTCGCTACACGACGGCCGAGGTCGTGCCAGGGGCGTGCGCCGACTGCCGGGCGCGGGAGGCGTTCGACACCGTGCGGTGTGCGCATCTGGACCTCGGCGTCGAGATCGACCAGTATGGTGGCTCGTACGACGTGAACATCTTCTATGCCAGTTGCGAGCAGCACGTCGAGCGCCTGACCGATCTGGACCGCTGCGGCGAGCAGAAGTGCCCGCTATGGGCACCGGTGGACGCCGACCGCGTCGCCGGCATTCGTGAGGCAGCCTTGATGAGGCGGCGCGAGAAGGACGCCGACCAGACGCAGTGAGCTCCGGGGGGTTTGACGCGTCGGGCTGAGACACCTATAATGCGGCACCGGCAACCGGCTGCGCCGGCAGTGGCCGACAGTCGGTTCCGCTGGCTCAACACCCAACTGACGCACCGACCGTGCGACCCGGCGGACGAGGACGCACTCTCGTCGGTGCGCTTCAGCGACAGCATGGAGGGCTACCCATGACAGAGTCTTGGCGACAGATGATGGACATCGGTCTCGTGCATTTCATGGCTTTCCCGGTCATCAAGGACGAGGGGCCGATCCTCGAGAGCGCCCGCTACGTGGCTCAGGACGACTTCTGGGACGTGTTGGAGGTTCGGCGTAGTGAGCAGCCGGGGATGCACGCTCAGCTCAAGGCCCTGGCCGACCAGGCGGGGATGAAGCTCGGCGTCGGCGCTCAGCCCGGGCTGCTCATCAACAAGCTCAGCCTCAACGACCCGGACGAGGGCGGGCGGCGTGCGGCCATCGAGGAGGTCAAGCGGTCCATCGACGCGGCCTACGAGATGGAGGCCCGCATTGTCGCTCTGCTCACCGGCAAGGACCCCGGCGAGGGCGATGCCCGGGCCCGGCAGCTTGACCTGCTCGTCGATTCCCTGGCCGAGCTGTGCAGCTACTCGCAGTCGAAGGCCGAAGACTATGTGGCCTGGGTCTCGGTCGAGACCTTCGACCACAAGACCGACAAGTCCTGCCTGCTCGGACCCACGGACCGGGCGGCGGAGGTCATCGCGCGTGTCAAGGCACAGGGCGCCGCTAACGTCGGCCTGACGCTCGACCTCTCCCACCTGCCGATGCAGGAGGAGGAGTATGCCGATGCGCTCACGATGGCGTCCGAGCATCTGATCCACATCCATGTTGGCAACTGCGTCTGTGCCGATCCGAGCCTGCCCGGCTACGGCGATAACCATCCGCGGTTCGGCTATCCGGGCAGCGAGAACGGGGTCGAGGAGCTCGCGACGTTCCTCGGTGCGCTCAGCTACTCGGGCTACTTCGGCAGTGAGGTCCCGACGGGCAAGCCGGTCGTCACCTTCGAGGTCAAGCCGATGCCGGGCGAGGAGTCCGAGATCGTACTGGCGCAGACCAAGCGCGTGTTCAAGCGCGCCTGGGCCGCACTCTAGCAACCACGAAGCCGGCGTCATCCGGGACGGCCACAGCGGGGCAGCGGACCACAACCAGGGCCGCTGCCCCGTTCCTATCCGGGGGCGCCCTGTCTGCTCCGACGGCACCTCGTAGGCACGTCACGCCCGTGGTGGGCTCGACGACGGGGCCAGGGGTCCGGCCGAAACGGCCACCTCCGGCCGGCCCCCGAGGCGTAGCGACCGGCTGAGTGCCCGCCAGAGCCATTCTGGCGTGGCTCCGCGGCCTCAGAACGGCTTTTGGGCCGCTCTTCTGGACCAGTAGGGAGGGGGACGATGAAGGTTGTAATCGCGCCGGATTCCTTCAAGGGGTCGCTCGACGCGGCGCAGGTGTGTGCTGCGCTTGAGCGTGGCGTACAGGCCGCCGTGCCGGACGTCGAAACAGTCTGTGTGCCACTGGCGGATGGGGGGGAAGGCACCGTGTCCGCGCTGGTGGCGGCGACAGGCGGGCGGCTCGTTACGCGTGACGTGAGCGGGCCACTGGGGGAGCCGACCTCGGCGGCCTTCGGCATGCTGGGCGACGGCAAAACGGCGGTGCTGGAGATGGCCGCGGCTTCGGGCTTGACGCTGATTGCCCCCGCGGCGCGCAATCCGCTCCTGACCACCACCTTCGGGACCGGCGAGTTGATGCGGGCGGCACTGGACCTGGGGGCCGAGAAGCTCATCATCGGGATTGGCGGCAGTGCCACCACTGACGGTGGGGCGGGGATGGCGCAGGCGCTGGGAGCTCGGATGCTGGATCGGGCGGGCGTCGCCATCCCGCGCGCCACCGGCGGGCGGCTGTGTGAGATCGCCCGCATCGACGGCTCGGGTCTGGATGCGCGGCTGGCGAGCACGGAGGTGGTGGTGGCCTGCGACGTGGATAACCCCTTGTATGGGGAGCGCGGGGCGGCCGCAGTCTACGGGCCGCAGAAGGGTGCCACGCCACAGATGGTGGCGGCGCTGGACGCCGGCCTGCAGCACTTTGCCGGACGCCTGCGGGAGGACCTCGGCGCCGACGTAGCCGCAGTGGCGGGTGCCGGGGCGGCGGGCGGCCTGGGTGCGGGGCTGATGGCGTTTTGTGGTGCCCGGCTGCAGCGGGGGATCGACATTGTCATCGAGGCCGTCGGGCTGCGCCGGCAGCTCGCCGGCGCCAACCTGGTACTCACCGGGGAGGGGCGGATCGATGCCCAGACCGCCCATGGCAAGACCCCGCACGGGGTCGCGCGGGTGGCTGCCGACGCCGGCGTCCCGGTGGTGGCCATCGGGGGGAGTGTTGACATCGGCGCTGGCGGCCTCGACTGCTTCACCGCCGTGCTGCCGATGCTCCCCGAGCCGATGACGCTAGCCGAGGCCATGGCAGCGGACCGGGCGGAAGCGATGCTGGAGTTTGTCGCCGGGCAAGTGGTGCGGATGTGGGTGCGGGGCACGGGCAGGAATCGGCTGCCCGACGGGGAAACAGGCCACCGGGCTTAGCGCCCGTGCCGGCCCCGGGGAGGCCCGTTCGTGGCCACTCAACCACAGGTTCGCAGCGACTGATGTGTCCAGGGAGGACTGTGCCATGCAAGTCGGTATGCTGACTGCGCCGTTCAGCGGTGATGATCTCGATACTGTCGTCAGCTTCGCCAGCGCGGCAGGCTTCGATGCACTCGAGGTCCGGGTGGGTGCGAAGCACTGTGACCTGTCCGGCAAGTTCGATGTCGGCCGCTTCAAGTCGAAGATCGAGGGGGCGGGACTGCAGATCTCCAGCCTCGCCGCCTACCTCAACATCACTGCGGCAGACGCCTCCGAACGCGAAGCCAACCGTGGGATGGTCGACAAGGCGCTGCGGGTCTGTGAGAAGGCGGGCATCGGCGTGTTGTGTACGCTGGCGGGGCTCCCGCCGGCCGGCATGAGCAAGGAGGACTGCATCCGCGATGTCGCGGCACCGTACTATCGCAAGCTGTGCAAGAAGGCTGCCGACAAGGGCATCAAGATCGCGATGGAGAACTGGTATGCGACCAACATCCAGAACCTGAGCCAGTGGGACCTGATCTTCGACCTGGTCCCGGACGCGAACTTCGGCCTGAACTTCGACCCCTCGCATCTCTTCTGGCAGGACATCGACTACCTGATGGCGGTGGCGCGCTACGCGAGCCGCATCTTCCATACCCATGCGAAGGACACCGAGATCGTCGAGCATCAGCGATCGTTCGTCGGCAACCAGGCCGGGGGCTGGTGGCGGTATGTGATCCCGGGCTTTGGGGATATCGACTGGGGTGTGTACTGTGCCCGGTTGCGGCGCAACGGCTTCAACGGCGTGCTGTCGATCGAGCACGAGGATGGCGCGGTGGGGCGCGAAGAGGGCTTCCGGCTGGGCTGCCAGTTCCTGCGGCAGTTCGCCGACGGCTCGTAGTGGGAAGGAGGGCTGGCAATGCCCAGAATCAAGATCACGGCCGGTGAGGTTGTGGCGTTCGCCACGTTGGGTGATGGCCCGACGGCACAGCTCGTATGGGAGGCCCTGCCGATCGAGGCAGCCACCAGTACGTGGGGCGACGAGATCTACTTCGGCATCCCGGTTCACGCCGGCGTGGAGCCGGGGGCAAAGGCGGAGCGGGAGGTCGGGGACTTGGCCTACTGGCCGCCCGGCAATGCCTTCTGCATCTTCTTCGGTCCCACGCCGATGAGCAGCGGTGAGCAGCCGGTGGCCGCCAGTGCGGTCAACAGCCTGGGCCAGGTGGAGGGCGATCCCACCGTGTTCCGGGCCGTCCGCGCCGGCGCACGCGTCCTCATCGAAGCCGCCGAGTAGCGCGACTGAGCGTAGCGCGCAAGCTCCCGACGGGCCGCCACAGGAGGCTTGATGATGGGCCATCTGCTGGGTATCGATGTAGGCACCTCCGGCACCAGGACGTTGCTTGTCAACGAGGCGGGACAGACGCTGGCAAGTGCCACCGCCGAGTACCCGCTCTCCACGCCCAGGCCGTTGTGGGCCGAACAGGACCCGCGGGATTGGTGGCAGGCCACGCTCGAGACCGTGCGTGCTGTGCTCGCCACGAGCGGCGTTCACGGCGCACAGATCAGTGGCATCGGGTTGTCCGGGCAGATGCATGGCTCCGTGTTCCTCGACAGCCGGCAGGAGGTGATCCGTCCGGCGCTGCTGTGGTGTGACCAACGCACCGCCGAGCAGTGCCGGTGGATCACCGAGCAGGTCGGCGAGGCTGAGGTGGTGGCCGAGACGTGCAACCCGGTGCTGACGGGCTTCACCGCGCCCAAGATCATCTGGCTGCGCCACAACGAGCCCGCGGCCTATGCGCGGCTCGCCAAGGTCCTGTTGCCGAAAGACTACATCCGCCTCAAGCTAACCGGCGAGTTCGCGACTGAAGTGAGTGATGCCTCCGGCACTTCCCTGCTGAACGTGCGCGAGCGCCGCTGGTCGCAGACGATCCTCGAGCGGATCGAGTTGCCCCCGGACCTGCTCCCCCCCGTCTCCGAGTCCCCTGAGGTCACTGGTCGCATCACCGCTCAGGTTGCGGAGCTGACCGGCCTCGCCGCCGGGACGCCCGTGGTTGGCGGAGGGGGTGACCAGGCGGCCGGCGCCGTCGGCAATGGCATCGTGGAGCCGGGGATCGTGTCTTCGACCACCGGCACCTCCGGGGTCGTGTTTGCGCATCTCGAGCAGCCCGCCATGGATGACAGGCTGCGCACCCATACCTTCTGCCATGCAGTACCAGGGAAGTGGCACGTCATGGGTGTCATGTTGTCGGCTGGCGGTTCGCTGCGCTGGCTCCGAGACACCATGTGTGGCGAAGAGAAGGCAGTTGCGTCTCTCACGGGACGGGACCCGTATGAGTACATCACCGCCGCCGCGGCGCAGGTGCCCGCGGGCGCCGAAGGTCTCGTCTTCCTTCCGTACCTGACGGGGGAGCGGACGCCCTACCCCAACCCGAACGCGAAGGGCGTGTTCTTTGGCCTGCATCTGCGTCACGACAAGCGCCATCTGGCCCGTGCGGTGATGGAGGGAGTGGCGTTCGGCCTGCGTGACTCGTTCGAGATCATCGAGGCGATGGGCGTGCAGATCAGGCAGGTGCGTGCCTCCGGCGGTGGGGCCCGGAGTGAGCTATGGCGGCAGATCCAGGCGGATGTGACCGGGCGGCCGCACTGTACAATCAACGTCGACGAGGGGCCGGCCTTCGGGGTGGCCCTGCTCGCGGGAGTAGGGGCGGGGGTGTGGGCGACGGTCCCGGAAGCGTGTCACGCCACGATCCGTGTGGTCGACGAGCGGCAGCCCTGCCCGGTGACGGGGGCGATCTACAGTCGCTACCATGCCCTCTATCGCCGGCTCTATGAGCAGGTCAGGGACAGCTTCGATGAGGCGCAGGCACTGATCGCCGGGTCCTGATCGGGGAAGCGAGGCAGCGGCGCGTGCCCCCCGGCCCGGGCTGATTGTTGGCAGGCACCATCGGCAACGGACAGCCGTCGACTCCGTGGGCGTGGGGGGGCGCGCTTGTGTTTGACAGGCCTCTTGGGCTTTGCTATAATGCCGCCGTTCGCAGCATGGCATGGTTCACAGTCCGTTACGAGTCCGACGGGCGGTCTCATCTGCGCGGTGCTGTCGGCCACACAGGGGAGGGGGACCAGTACGTCGGTCCCTGCCGTACCGCGGCCACGGATGGCGAGTTGTCGGCCAGTGCCTGAGTGAGGGCCAGGCCGAACTGCTACCACTCCGGTGACCGGGGCGGCGAGGGGAACGCCTTCGCGCAGAAGACCTGCGCGTCACGGCGGAAGAGCCGTCACGGACGGCGAGTGCCGGGTACGGCATACGGCCCATGATGTCGTCAGGTCCTGCGGAGGCGTGTTGCAGCGTTCGCGAGCAGGAGACGTAGAGCCCGAGGGAGTGGATCCGAACGGGTCCGCTCAAGCTGGCAGGCTCTCCATGCAAGGAGGACCCATTCGAAAATGGCGAAGAAGATTCTTGTCGTAGACGACGAACGCCACATCGTCCGCCTTGTGGAGGTCAACCTGCAGCGCGCAGGCTATGACATCGTCACTGCCTATGACGGTGTGGAGGCGCTGGAGAAGGTCCAGAGCGAACACCCCGACATGATCGTGCTCGACGTGATGATGCCGCGCATGGATGGTTTCGAGGTCCTGCAGAACCTGCAGGCCAACCCCGCCACCGCGGACATCCCGGTGATCATGCTGACGGCGAAGGCACAGGATGCCGACATCTTCAAGGGTTGGCAGTCAGGTGTGAGCTCGTACCTCACCAAGCCCTTCAACCCGCGCGAGCTGCTTACCTTCGTTGAGCGCATCTTCCAGAGCATGCAGGAGCGGCCGCCCGAAGAGGACAATACCTGGGAGGTCTGAGGCCCGCCTCAGCCCGACAGTTGCTTCCACCAATCGCGACACCCCGGT
>CAZIWQ010000060.1:1674-14289 GCA_964542355.1 uncultured Armatimonadia bacterium | reverse complement strand
GTAGCGGCCGGCGGAGTGCCCTCCAGAGCCATTCTGGCGTGGCTTCGCGGCCTCAGAACCGCTTTTCGGCCGCTCTTCCAGATTACAGCTTGGTAACAGCCTGATTACAGTTTGTTTAGACTCGCCCCCATGCAGGAACCAGGTGCACAGTGCGAACGTATAACCCCACAGAGCGGCCGGCGAGCCGTTCCCCGGCCGCCAGATTGAGCCACCGGAGGTTCGCGGGACACCCCGCCGGTCATCGCGCCGCAGGAGTCCGGCCGGAAGTGACGGCTACGACCGCACCCCTGACGGGAACGATAGTGCCCGTGGCGCTTGCCACGGAGGAGAAGGTGCATGGCATGAGCCGACGTACCGCTCTGCTGATCGGCCTGACCTGCTGTGTGCTGGCCGTATGGATGCTCGGCGGCTGTGGCGGGAGTCACGACTCCGCGACTTCCGCCACCGCGAGTGCCTCTTCGGAGACGGCGACGACTGCTGACAGCTCCGCGTCCGACCGCTACATCGTGGGCCTCAAGCAGGCCAACCAGGTCTCGACCCAGGCCGCCGTAAGCAGCCTCGGTGGTGAGGTCAGACACAAGTACCATCTGATCCCGGCGATGGCCACCCGGCTGACGGCGCAGGCCGCCGTCGAGCTCGCCAGCGATCCCAACGTGAGCTACGTCGTGCCGGACGTTCGCGTCACCGCCCTCGCGCAGACGACCCCGTGGGGGATCACCCGCGTTGGCGCCCCGACCGTGTTCGGTGCCGGCAACACCGGCGCCGGCGTGAAAGTGGCCGTCATCGACTCAGGCATCGACTACACCCACCCCGACCTGGCCGCCAACTACGCCGGCGGTTACAACTTCGTCGCCGGCACCGCCAGCCCCATGGACGACAACGGCCACGGCACGCACGTCTCCGGCACCATCGCTGCCATCAACAACACCATCGGGGTTGTCGGTGCGGCCCCCGGCGTCTCGCTCTATGCGCTCAAAGTGCTGGACGCCAGTGGCGGCGGGTACTTCAGTGATGTCATTGCCGCCCTGCAGTGGTGTGTCGACAACAACATGCGGATCGCCTCGATGAGCTTCGGGGCGACCGGCAACCCGGGGACTCCGGTCCAAGCCGCCTGCGACAGTGCCTATGCGGCCAACGTCCTGCTGGTGGCTGCGGCCGGGAACTCCGGCAACGGGAGCGGCAGTGGTGACAACGTCTGCTACCCGGCCAAGTACAGCTCGGTGATCGCAGTGACGGCAACGGACTCGAGCAACGTGCGGGCCAGCTTCTCCAGCACCGGGTCGACCGCCGAGTTGGCAGCGCCCGGAGTCTCGGTTCAGTCCACGGTCCCCGGCGGAGGCTACAGCTCGTCGTGGAGCGGCACCAGCATGGCGTGCCCCCACGTGTCAGGGGTGGCTGCGCTGGTGATCGCCTCCGGCGTCACGAGCGCATCGGCCGTGCGGACCCGTCTCCAGCAGACCGCCGTCGACCTCGGAGCTTCCGGCCGTGATCCGCTCTACGGCTACGGCCTGGTGAATGCCGTGAGTGCCGTCGCCGGCGGGGGGACCCCCACGACCGGGACGATTGCCGGCACCGTGACGAACGCCTCGACCGGCCAGGCTGTCGGCTCCGCGACCGTAGTGACTGACACCGGCCAGAGCGCCGTGGCCAGCTCCAGCGGCGTCTACACCATCACCGGTGTGACCGCCGGCTCGCGCCAGGTGACCGCCTCCGCAACCGGCTACACCGCGCAGAGCAAGTCGGTCCAGGTCACGGCCGGCGGAACTGCCACCCTGAGCTTCACTCTCACGCCGCAGTCCACGGCCCCGACCGCGATCACAGGCACCGTCACCTCCGCCTCGACCCGCCTGCCAATCACCGGCGCCACAGTGACCCTCGATACCGGACAGAGCATCAAGACCAGCGCGACAGGCCAGTACTCCTTCACCAGTGTCCGCACCGGGAGCCGCCGCGTAACCGCCGCGGCGACCGGGTACCGGACGCAGACCAAGACCGTGCGGGTGAGTAGCGGCTTGACATACACCGTCAGCTTCGCGCTGCTGAGGCGGTAACAACCGGCTCGTGCGCCGTGGCCTTCACTCACGGCGACAGCGTCGCAACACAGCCACCCGGGGCCCTGTATGGCCCCGGGTGGCTGTGTTTGCCCTCCGCCGCGCGGCCAGACCCACGACGCATGCGCGGGTTGACACAGCGCGTGGCCGGGCATATTCTGGTGTGGGATCTATTCATAGCCATCCCGCCACGAGAGACTTGGCCGGAAGTGGCCTGCTCGGCCGGGTCGCGAGTGTCATTGTGGGGCAGAGAAAGGTGAAGCACCATGCGAGGCAATCTCCGTGCGGCAAGTGCAGTGTTGGTCGTGCTGGCCGTGATGGCGCTCTTTGTGGGTTGTGGGGGCGGGCAGGAGGCGACCAGCCCGGGCAGCGTCACCAGCACCGGCAGCACCGACGGCCCGACGATCGGCTCCGCGCAGGTCACCACGGCCGACCCCGACCGCGTCATCATCGGCTATAAGCAGGCCGTCGGGAGGGCCGGCGAGACGGCGGTCGCCAACCTCGGTGGCCAGGTGAGACATACCTACCACCTCATCCCCGCGACGGCCGCCAGCCTGTCATCCACGGCCGTTGAGACCCTCCGGAAGGACCCCCGGGTGAGCTACATCGTCCCGGACGCCAGGGTCTACGCGCTTGCGCAGACGACGCCGTGGGGCATCGCCCGCATCCAGGCACCGGCCGTGCACACCTCCGGCAACACCGGAGCGGGAGTGAAGGTCGCGATCATTGATACCGGGATCGACGGCACGCACCCCGACCTGGCAGCCAACTACGCCGGCGGCCGCGACTTCGTGAACCTCGATGACGACCCGACCGACGATCACGGCCATGGCACGCACTGCGCCGGGATCGTCGGGGCACTCAACAACGATACCGGTGTGATCGGCGTGGCACCCCAGGCTCGGCTCTACGCCCTGAAGGTACTCGACAGCAGCGGCTCGGGCTACTTCAGCGATGTGATCGCCGCCCTGCAGTGGTGCGTCGACAACGGCATCCAGGTCGCGTCGATGAGCTTCGGCTCCACCGGCGACCCGGGCACACCGGTGAAGACCGCCTGCGACGCCGCCTACGCCGCGAATGTGCTGTTGGTGGCGGCGGCCGGTAACAGCGGCAACTTCCTCGGCATCGGGAACAACGTCGGGTGGCCGGCCCGCTACGACTCCGTCATTGCTGTCGCCGCCACCAACAGCTCTGACAAGCGGCCGTACTTCTCGAGCACCGGGCCCGCGGTCGAGCTGGCGGCGCCGGGCGTCGACATTCTCTCCTCGGTCCCGGGTGGCTCGTATGAGGCGTGGAGTGGCACCTCGATGGCCTGTCCCCACGTGTCGGGTGCCGCCGCGCTGGTCATCGGCTCCGGTGTGACCGGGGCAGCCGCGATCCGCACGCGACTGCAGCAGACCGCCACCGACCTGGGCCGGAGCGGGCGCGATACCCTCTACGGCTGCGGGCTGATCAATGCCCTCGGCGCCGGCGGCGCGCCACCCACTACCGGCACGATCGCCGGGCGCGTTACCAGTGCGGTCAACGGCCTCGGCATCATCGGCGCCACCGTCCAGACCGACACCGGACAGACCGCCCGGACCACGCTGCTGGGTCGCTATACACTCACCGATGTGCCCATCGGCACGCGGCAGGTGACCGCCTCCGCCACCAACTTCCAGCCACTCACGGCCGCCGTCGACGTGACCGGAGGCGCGACCACGCAGCAGAGCTTCGCCCTCCAGCCCATACCGCCACCGATGGGCACGATCGCCGGCACGGTGACCGACGCCACGAGCGGAAACCCGGTGGCCGGCGCGGTCGTCCGCATCAGCCTCACGCAGTCGACCCGGACGGACGCCAGTGGCCACTACACCCTGACCAACGTCAAGACGGGGACGCGCCGCGTCACGGTCATCGCCCTCGGGTTCTGGACGCAGTCGGCGGACGTGACGGTGGTGGCGAGCGAGACGACGACCAGGGACTTCGTGCTGCGACGCTTCGGCCGCAGCAGTTGATGGTCGGGATGGCAGGCGACTGCGAGGGGTAACGGCGGCGGGAACGGCACTCAAGGGGCGCACCACATCGTGGTGCGCCCCGGTCGTGTGTGGGCCCTACACCAGGATCTCGCCGGCGGCGCGGAGGATAGCGAGCATCGATATGGCGCCGGGGTCGAGGTGGCCGCGGCTGCGCTCGCCCAGGCGCGAGGCACGCCCGCGGCGACACAGCATCTCGGCGGTTGCGAGCGCCCCCGCCTCGGCCGCAGGAAGCGCAGCCTGCCATGCCTCCCCAATCGCCGCGCCCCCCTGCACGGCCTCGCCAAAGGCGCGGGTGAAGGGCTCCAGCGTGTCCACCATCGTCTTGTCTCCGGGCCGGGCCTTGCCGAGACGCTGCACCGCCGCGAGGCCCGCCGCGAGCGCCTGGTGGAGGAGAGCGGGAGTGGGCTCATCGGCGGGGAGGGACTGGCCGAGGGTGGTGAGGTACGTCCCGATGAGGGCGCCGGAGGCGCCCCCCGCGGCATCGGCGAAGGCTTCGCCGGCCTGGACCAGGCATTCGCCGGCTCCCACAGCGACGGCCGCCGCCGCGGCAGCCCGCAAGCCCCGCACCATCCCCGCGCCGTGGTCGCCATCGCCCGCGGCGGCATCGAGCCGCGCCAGCTCCGGCTCGGCCTGCTCGATCGCCGCGAGGGCCCGTGCCAGGCACTGGCGGACCGTGTCTGCAGCCATGCGTATCTCTACCTCCCGAGCTGGGTGAAGGCGGCACTCGTAGCCGGAGCGTCGCGCAAGGCCCGCAGGTCAGCATCGAGCCACATCACCGTGAGCGAGCAGCCGGCCATGTCCAGCGAGGTCACCAGCTCCCCGACGATCGGCTCGTAGGGCTCCACGCCGGCTTCACGCAGACAGCGGTCGACATCGCCATGCAGTACGAAGAGCTCCTCGTAGGTGGTGCTGCCGAGGCTGTTGAGTAGCACGGCGGCCTGCGACCCCACCCCGGGCGGCGCATCGGCCAGGATCGTCGCCACGAGCATGGCGGCGATCTCACGGGCGGGCAGCAGGGGCGAGCTGCTGACGCCGGGCTCGCCGTGAACGCCGAGCCCAAGCTCCATCCGCCCCGGGTCGACGGTGAACAGCGGCTCTGCCTGGCCGGGGAGCGTGCAGCCCCCGAAAGCGACGCCGAACGACCGCGTCCAGTCGTTGGCGTGTCGTGTGAGGGCTTCGACGTCGGCGAGGGCATCCCCGCGGGCCGCACTGGCCCCCGCGGCCTTGAACACGAACAGGTCGCCGGCGATGCCGCGGCGATCCTCCCACTGGTCGGGTGGCGCCGAAGCGACATCATCAGTGACCAGCACGGTGCGGATCTCGATGCCCTCCGCCCGGCAGCGCGCTTCGGCCATGCCAAAGTTCATGACATCCCCCGCGTAGTTGCCGTACGTGTACAGGACGCCCGCCCCGCCGCTCACGGCACGGGTGCAGCGGGCAACCTGCTCGGCGGAGGGGCTGGCGAAGATGTCCCCGATCACGGCGACATCGGCCATCCCCGGCCCCACCATCCCGCAGAACGCCGGGTAGTGGCCGGAGCCGCCGCCGATCAACACGGAGACTTTCCCGTCCTGCGGCGCCCCGACCGCCATCACCCCGGCCGCGTCGGGCACGCGCCGGACGAGGCGGCCATAGGCGCTGACGAACCCCGCGATGATGTCCTCCCGGATGGTTGCCGGGTCGTTGACGACTCGTGCCATGTGCTGCCTCCTGCTGCGCGCGGCTGACAGAGCCTCTGAGCGTAGCCCCGTTAAGCGTCATTCTGATGGTGCGCGGGGTCCTCATATGAGCCCGACAGGGCTGCCGTTGTAGCCCTCCGGGCTACAACGACCCCACCCGTGGGCTCTGCGCCGACCAATCTGTGCAACGGGCCGGACCCATGGCATCGTGCTTAACGGGGAACTAGGCCCCCCGCCGTTCGAGGCTGACCCCGGTGTACTCCACCGCGGTTGCGCTGCGGGCGCCGAGACGCACCTGTACCTTCCCGGCCGTCGCCACGTCGAGCTCCAGCCACGCCCGCTGCCACTGGTAGGTCGGCCGCAGCCCCTCGAGCGTGACTGGCTTGTCCGCCGCCCCCCGCACAACCTCGACGCGCACGACATCGCCGGGTCCCCCCCGGGCCTGCATGCTGGGCGGGTCATAGGCGCGATGGAAGAGCCCGAGGCGATAGCGCCCGGCAGGCAGGTTGTCGACGGTCACCTCCCAGAAGCTGTCACCGCGACACTGCACTGCACAGCCCCCGGGGACGGCACCGCAGCCCGACCACCGCATCACCTCGAACGACACCCCCGCCACCGCCTCTTTCGCCGCTCGCCGGAGCTGCAGCACCTCGTCGCTGACCACCTTGCTGACGAGGAAGCGCCCGGTCGCACCCTCGGGCCCCGTCGCGATCTCGAGGCGGTCCAGTGGCCGGACCGTCTGCGTGAACTGCGCCCCTGCGCACTTGAAGTGGCTGAGTCCCGGGTTCGCGGCAAACTCACCCGTCCCGGTGGCGACCGGCCCCTTCGCGATGTACCGACACTGGGGGCCGCGTGCCGTCCACCCGGTCGGCGCCTGGCCGGCGGCGACGGTGAAGCTGCCGTTGGGGATCAGGTTGGTGGCGGTCCCATCCCAGGCGAGGTCGCCCTCCGGTGGCCATGCGAGCGGCGGGGTGCCGGCGACGGCCGTGTAGGCGGCCACAGCGCCGTTCAGGCTCAGAGCGGCGTAGTCGAGGGTTAGCTTGCCCTCCGCCTCCAGCCCGATCCAGGCCGTCCCGCCGGCCAGCGCGCCGGCGGGTAGCGCGGCCTTGAGCTCGCCCTCGCCCGCGGTGAGCGGCACCCACGTCTTCGCCTGCGCGTCAAACCACGCCACCTTGAGGCGCGAGGGCGCCACCAGGGCGAGCTCGGCGGACGTGGCCGCACCGGGCTTGCCGACACCGAAGGCCAGCACGATCGGCACGGCACTCGTGACGCAGTCGCCGTCGGGGGCCGCCAGCAGCCCGTACTCCTCGCGGGCCTTGATGGCCGCTAGGCCATACTGGGAGGGGTCATTGACGCCACTGGCGGAGTAGCGGGGCTGGCTGATGGCGAACGGGACCAGTGCCCGATCCCCCGCCGGCAGCAGGGCGCTGCCTCCAGTGCGGTATCCCCGCAAGTAATAGGGGGCCTGCGCCAGCCCCAGATCACGGAAGATCGCCCGCAGCGCCGCCAGGATCGGCTCCGACGCATCGCTCGTGGGATGGACCGTATCCACCCACACCGAGGTGGCCTGCTCGTCCAGCGCCATCAGGGCGTGGAACACGTCCCCGAACGGAATGCCCTGCTCGCGGCAGAACCGGCCGATCTCCGTGGCCCGCAGATCGGACCGCACATTGCCGGGGGCATGGCTCCCGCCGCGCGACGCCTCCATCAGGGGGACGCCGCTGAGGAAGATCGGTTGGGCCCCCAACTCGCGCGTCCGCCGTGCGAGCTCCGCCAGGTTGGCCAGGAAGGTCTCCGACTTGTGTCCCGTGTCGTTGACGGTGAACATGAAGCACACGTAGTCGGGCTTCTGCTCCGCGATCCGCACACGCCAGCCGGCCTCGACCTTGTAGTCCGTGCCGCGGTAGTCCTCCCGCGCAGTCTCGGTGATCCAGATCGAGCACAGGCGCTCCTTATAGTCCCGTGTCACGATGCGATCGATGGTGTACTGCTGCGTACCCACGCGGATCCGCTCGCCCGGGAAGGGGCCGGCGAACCACCCCACGTTGGTGCCCTTGATCTCCTGCTCTCCCTGCTTCACCTCCACGCTCCCCCCGCCCGTCTCCTGCAAGAGGTGGGTCGTGTTGCTCCCCCCGACCGCGGTGTTGATCACCCGCACCGGCATCTCCCATGACAGCATCTGGGGGTAGTCCCACGCCCCGACACACCCGCACGTCTGCGAGTCGCCGGTGAAGACGACGCGGGGCATCGCGTTGACATCCACCTTGACGGTGGCCGCACCGGCACACGTGACCAGACAACCGAGGGCGAGCGCAAGGCCGAAACTGAGGCTGAGATCCATGGGCAGTCGATCCTCCCGGGGGACAGCGCGACGAGGCGCCTTCGAGTGGCACAGAGCACACGGCATGGTTTCGCGGCGAAACACCCACTCTCCTCTTCGCATCCGGCGGCCGCGGGCGGCGCAGGTGACGGCCGCGGGGCGCGCGAACACCTGCCCATTCGCGTCAGCGACGGCGGCCGCAGTGACATGCCCGCCGAAAAGCCGCGGAGAAGGAGACCCCGATGGCGACGATCCGTGTCGACGGTGCAACGATTCTGATCGAGACCGATCTCATCACCGCGCAGGTGCAGACCGAAGGCTACGTCAGTGGCGTCAAGGCCGGCTCGCTCGTCGACAAGACGACCGGCGCCCGCGACCTTGGCTTCGGCCTCGACATCACCGACTTCCTGCTGGAGCCACTCGCGGACATCCCCGGGGAGACGGATGAGCCGTACACCGTGGGGGATGCCTACCACGGCGGGCTCGTGAAGCGCTACGTGGAGCTGCCGCAGATCTGTACGGGGGCCCGGCGTCTGGAGTTCGACCTGTTCGAGGGCGATGGCTGGGTCGCGGTCCGCCAGTGGTACCACTACCAGCAGGCGACGTACGGACGGCGCCCCGGCTCGCTGTGGGAGCAGACGCTGGTGTTCCGCGACGGCCTGCGCTACTTCATCTCCGCCGACCGGATCACCAGCGCCAATGCAGTCGCGGCGCTAACCTTCCGCCTTGACATGCCGGGACACCTGAAGCACGACGCCGGCGATAGCTTCACGCAGATCTACCTCAGCTACGAGACCGTGCCGGCCGCCGGTCGCGACGAGACGCTGATCCCCGCCGCGGAGTTCGTCCACGATTTCCCTCCCGACGCCCGGTACCTGTATCAGCGCGGCCGAGTCCCGCTGCCCGCGCGGATGATCCGCGCCTACCAGGTGCGTCACGGGGGACAGGCAGGCCCGTGGCTCGCCGGCATGACGCTGCAGCCCCGGGCCGTCGCGGAAGCCTGGTGCCACCAGCGCGGCTATGTCTGCTTCATCGAGGAGATCGGCGGCCTCCCCGTGGCGGAGCAAGGCACGTTCGGTGCCGCCTACATCGTGGGGTGGTTCGAGGACATCGCCGCGATGCACTCCGTCTACGACGCCCACCGCGGCGCCTCGGAGCTCACGGTGGGCACTGACGTACGGCTGGCGTGAGGGTCGGCAACCGGCCCGCAGACCGCGCAAAGGGACAGGGGCGCAAGAGCCTGTCACGGAAGTCGCCTCGCCCGGAGTGCGGTTTCACCTCTCCCCTCGGGAGAGGCCGCCCGAAGGGCGGGTGAGGGCACTGATACCCACCACCACACCCGCCCTCACCCCAACCCTCTCCCGGTGGGAGAGGGAGTCCTGTGCCGTCGTCTCGGTAACACTCGACCGAGAGGCGCGTGTCCGAACTCCTACGACAGGCTCGGAAGCTGGTGGTCCCGCAAGGCGGGACGACCGCCCCTGACGGGGCTATGACGGCAAGCCCGTCAGGCATACCGAACGGTGGAGCGCACCACCGGCATCATGCTTAACGCAGCATTAGCCCTGTGCGTTCTCGTCCTTCTGAACCAGGGCTGCCTTGCTGCGCGTGTACTGCAGCGCCACCTCGGGCCCGCCACCTGCCTCCGCGATGCACTGCCGGGCGATGGCGATGTCCTCCTTCGCCTCCTCCAGCGACATCATCCCGATGGCGACCGTATCGATCGGCTTGATGTTGCTGTAGGCGAACCCGAGCCCCGTGGGGGGCATGACCCGACCGGCCCCCAGCGGCTTGATGCTGACGACCGGCTTGGGGGTACCGCGGATCACTCCGCGCTGCCAGTCGGTCTCGATGGCGCACAGGAATCCGATCGCGTTGAAGATCTGGACGTAGCCCGCGACATCGTAGCCCGCACGGTCCGAGACGGTGACGGTCTCGGGCCGATGGGTGCTCCAGCCGGGGATCATCCCCCGCTTGCGGATGTACTCGAGGATCTCCGGGCCGTCCGCGATGCGGTTCTCCGTGATCAGCAGGTGAGAGTCGGTCCAACTGGTGTGCGGCCAACAGAACTCGCAGCCCATGTCGGCGGACTCATCGATGCCCTGTTTGAGCTCCTCGAGCGTGGCACCGGAGGGTGTGCCGATGTAGTAGATGTGGTGACCGGTGTTGCGCTCGACCTCGGCCAGGACGTCGGCGTAGTCCTTGCGCTGCGCGGCGATGGTGAGGTTGAGGCCCTCCTCCGCACAGTAGGCGACGACTTCGTAGATCCGCTCCGGTGTGAAGTAGCGGCGGAGCCACTCACTGCGTGCCTGACTGAAGTGCGAGTGGCCGTGGAACGTATTGCTGCCGATGGTGAGCCGCGAGACCTCGATGCCACCGATGGTCGTCATGGGGAAAGGCATGATCGTGGGATTCTCCTGTCGCTCTGAGAGATAGTCGAGCGGATGCCGGTGACCGTGTCGCCGCGCCGGAAGCGCGGCCGATGAAGAGCCGTTCGGAGGCCGCGACGCTACCCTCAGAGGCCCGCCGAGGGCACTCCCAGCCGTTCCCTCACGAGAGACCCGGCCGGAAGTGGCCGTTTCGGCCGGGTCTCTGGTGCTCCGGCCCGGCGGGCCCGCCTTCACGCGCCTGCGCGGTCACTTGCCGAGTGCCATTCTACACGTCCGCCGGACCCATTGCCAGAGGCCTTGACCCGCGTGGCCCCGCGCTCGGCCCGGGGAGGGCATTCGCGCGGCGCAGCCGCGCAGCCTGCCCCTCTTGACAGTTCCGCGCACTTCGGACAGGATAACAGGGAGGGTGAGTAGGTGCGGTTGGGAGCCGACGGAGAATACGGTCCTGGAGGTGTCGCAATGCTGCATTTCAACCCGGTGACGCGAGTCCTGGAGGAAGAAGTCTACCAGTACGAGTTGCAGGACGTCGACGAGCCGGTCCTGTACCGGGAGATCTTCCCCTACAACGATGTCCCGCGCATCGTGTTTAACCACCGGCTCGTGCCGATGAACCCGCCGGAGAGGCTGCGGATCAGCGACACCACCTTCCGGGATGGCCAGCAGGCGCGCCCGCCGTTCACCTCCGAGCAGATCGTGCACCTGTACGACCTGCTCCATCGCTTCAGCGGGCCCCAGGGCGTCATCAGCCAGTGCGAGTTCTTCGTCTACAGTGAGCGCGACCGCCATGCCGTGCGCCTGTGCCAGGAGCGGGGCTATCAGTTCCCCGAGGTGACGGGGTGGATTCGGGCCTCCCGCAAGGACTTCCAGCTCGTGCGCGAGATGGGCATCAAGGAGACCGGGATTCTCACCTCCGCCTCCGACTACCACATCTTCCTCAAGCTGAAGAAGAAGCGCAGCGAGGCCATGGAGAGCTACCTGACGGTGGTCAAGATGGCGCTCGAGGAGGGGATCCTCCCCCGCTGTCACTTGGAGGATATCACGCGCGCCGACTTCTACGGCTTCGTCGTTCCCTTTGTGCACGCCCTGATGGAACTGGCTGAGGAGGCGAAGGTGCCGATCAAGGTGCGGGCTTGTGACACCCTGGGCTTCGGGGTCACCTACCCGGGTGTTGCACTGCCGCGTAGCGTCAAGGGCATCATCCACGGGCTGCGCTCCCACGCGGGCGTCCCCGCCGGACAGCTCGAGTGGCATGGCCACAATGACTTCTATCGCGGGGTCATCAACGCCACGACGGCCTGGCTGTACGGCTGCGGTGTCGCCAACGGCACCTGCCTGGGCATCGGCGAGCGGACCGGGAACACCCCCGTCGAGGGGCTCGCGATCGAGTACACCTCACTCCACGGCACCACCGACGGGATGGACCTGTCCGTCATTACCGAGATCGCGGACTACTTCCGGCGTGACATCGGGATGGCGATCCCCCCCAACCAGCCATACGTGGGGGCCGACTTCAATGTCACCCGGGCCGGCATCCATGCCGACGGGCTCTACAAGGACGAGGAGATCTACAACATCTTCGACACCGACAAGATCCTCAAGCGCCCGGTGGGAGTGGCGGTCACGGACAAGTCCGGCCTGGCGGGCATCTCCCAGTGGATCAACCTCCACTACCACCTGACGGGTGACGGCCGCGTGGGCAAGGAACACCCGGGCGTCCAGGCGATCCACGACCGCATCGCCGCCCAGTACGAGTCCGGTCGCGTCACCCAGGTCTCCGACGAGGAGATGGAGCAGCTCGCGATCGAGTTCGTCCGCCTGCCGGAAGCGGAGAGCTGATAGCGCGGACGCTGCCAGCGAATAGCGGGGAAGCGGAGAGCTACGGCACGGCGGTCAGCACCGGCGGCCTCCCCCTCGTCCCCTCTGCTCCGAAGATCGGGGCACGCCCTCACCCCGGCCCTCTCCCGGAGGGAGAGGGAGTCCACCTCCCCACCGTCGGGGGGGGGAGCCAACCTGAGGCTGTCGCGGCCGTTCCCCCTCTCCCTCCGGGAGAGGGTTGGGGTGAGGGCAGTCGTTGCCCTCCCCGCGATCCTCATCGTTCCCGGGTGCCGGATAGCCCGCCATGGCGACTCCGTTCCGGAGAGGCCTGGCGGACGCAGGGGC
>CAZIWQ010000060.1:0-1574 GCA_964542355.1 uncultured Armatimonadia bacterium | reverse complement strand
GGCGACGCGCCACCCGCCCAGCGGGCCGCGCCCTACAGACAGCAGGCCTCTCGCTACCTCGCTACCTCGCTACCTCGCTACCTGCGCAGGTGCTTCTCCACCACAGCGTCGAAGCCCTTGCGGTCCACGGCGCGGACGGTGACGGTGAGTGTCTCCGCCCCCGTTGGCACGGGTACCCGGGCCTCGAAGCGGCCCCTCACACCGGCCGGCACCGGCCGGCCGTTGACGGTGACCTGAGCCCCGACCTCGGCGATCCCCCGTACCGGGACGGCGGTCGCACCGGCTGCGAGCCGTTCGTCGGCCGGCGCGGTCACGGTCAGCGTCGGCCTGGCCACGTCGCCGGCCTGCTCCCACGCCCGCTGCTCCGCCGACGCGAGTGGCGCCGCCGCTGTCGCCCGGGCCCCACCGACGGCCGCCACCTGACGCTCGCCAACGGCCACCTCCGTGTCGGTCCCCTTCAGTGCCACGCTGCCCTTCAGCACCGAGACCCTGGTCGTGCCGGCCGGCGAGACGGCCACCGAGAACACCGTGCCACGCACGGCCGCAGTGGCCGTCGGAGTCGCGACCTCAAACTTCGACGTCTGCGAGAGCACCTTGAGCACTCGGACCCAGATCTGGCCGACGTCCAGCCGGAACAGGTAGGTCTCGGACTGGCGCGCGCGGTTGACCTGGCACTTGAGTACCTGCATCGTCGTGCTCGGCCCGACGCGAATCCGCGAGTTGTCCACCCATGTCAGGGTCAGGCCGCCATCCGGCCCCGTCTGCAGCACGTCGCCGGAGAGCACCCGCTTCGTCTCGCCCAGGCCGACGAAGGCCATCCGGCCATGGGGGCGAACCTTCACCACACCATGGACGTTGCTGACCGTCGCGATTCGCTGGATGACCATCAGCGACTCGATCAGTGAGACACCGACAAACAGGACGATCGCCATCGCGCAGATCAACAGCATTGCCGCCTTGCGCATATCGCATGCTCCGGAGTGCGTCGTGGTTTGTACCAAGATACCCTGCCAGACTCACCCACAAACGGGCGGCGCGGCCTGTCGCGGACCGGGTGTGGGAGGCAACTTTGCTCCCGGCTGCAGGCGTCGGGGCGTCCCGCGGGGCGGCGCCCACCACTGATCCGCGGCCGCAGCGCCGTTGCGGGGCCGCTCACAGCCATCTCGTCCGACGAGGCTCGCCCGTGGCCTTGCGCACACCGGCCCACAGAACCAGACAGCGCGTCCACCTGCTGCTCGCCCTCGGCGCCGGGCTGGCCGCGGTCGTGTGGAGTTGCCTGCCCGCCGGCGACATCCTCGAGCGCCTGGAGCTCAAGACGATCGATGCGCGGTTCGTCGCCCGCGGCCCCCGCCCCACTTCCGGGAGGATCGCCATCGTCGAAGTGGATGACCGCAGCCTGGCGGCTCTGGGGCCGTGGCGGTGGCCGCGTGACCGGTTCGTCAAGCTGGTCGAGAACCTGACTCGCGCCGGGGCGCGTGCGATTGTGTTCGACATGCTGTTTGCGGAAGCCGACCCCGCGGCGGGCGGCCGCGCCGACGCCGCCTTCGCCGCCGGCATCGCGGCGAGCCGGCGGG
>CAZIWQ010000059.1:6938-14412 GCA_964542355.1 uncultured Armatimonadia bacterium | reverse complement strand
CTTGCCAGTCGATCCGGTAGACACGCACACTGGGCTGGTAGTTGCCGGTAGCCTCAGCGCCGCGCACCCACACCGGCCGCTCGTTCTCGAAGCCGGCGACCTCCGTCAACCGATAGAGCGGGCTCTTGTCGACGCCCAGGCAGCGGGCGATATCAATCAGCCCCTCGCGATCGGTGCTATGTTTGGCCGGCAGGGCCAGATAGTGTGCCTCGCGGTCGCGCAGGTATGCGTCGACGCGGCCCTGCTTCTCGTAGACGACGAACCCGCTGTCCGTCAGGCCGCCCAGGTCGACGATCGTCCGGTCGCCGAAGTAGCGCAGGGCGCCGATGTCATAGGCCGCGACACGCGCCCCGGGGGGAAGCTCCCGAGCCAGGTAGTGCGCCGCCTCGATCCGCACCCGCGCCATGTGATCGAGGTTGGCACTATACACGCTGCGCCAGTAGCCGACGTCCACGAACACCAGGGCGCAGACCACGCAGGCTGCGAGGGCAAAGGGCGCGTAGGCTGCCAGGCGGCAGCGCGTGCGGTGCGGCCACAGCGCGAACACACCCAGTGCGAGCAGCCACCAGAGCAGCAAGTGGTTGATCGCCTGGTAGCGGGTGGCCGTCCCGGCCTGCGGCAGCAGGATCAGATAGGCGGCGTTCTGGAGCAGGGCCCACAGCCACACCCCCAGCGCGCCCGGCAAGCGGGCATCGCGCCGATCACCGTGGCGGGCAAACTGGAGCACCTGGCGTACACCGAGGACCATCAGCGGGGCCGCAACGATCACCGTCAGCAGGACCCCGATGATCGAGAGCCTGACGGTCGCCATCGTTCCGACCTCGGCCGACAGCGTCACGGCCGGCCCGGGGAACGCGGAGACCCCCAGCACATACATCGGCACGTACGCCAGCCACACCACCAGGTACAACACCTGCGGGGAGCCGGTGTAGAGTGCGAGGGCCGGCGCCAGCGACAGGATGTGCCGCACAATCCCGGCATTGAACACCCGCTTGCCCTCGAAGGTTGTCGGGAGCAGGTGCCCGGTGAGGTGGAGCGTGGACAGCGACCAGGCCACCAGCGGGACCGCGACGAGGACGGACGCGACGGCCCAGCCGCGCCAGTGTGGTCGCCCCCCGTGCCACAGGCGCACTGCCTCCAGGACGCCCACCGCGCCGAGCAGGCCGATCCCCTCGGGGCGGCACACGCAGGCCAGCCCGACGGCGAGCCCAACCCCGGCCCACCAGCCCCGCTGATAGCACACCAGTGCGAGCAAGCCGAGCGCCAGGAACTGCGTCGTCTCCATCCCGGAGAGGGTGAACCAGATCACGTTGCCGGAGAGGGCAAACAACGCGGCCACCGTGAAGCCGCCGAGCGCGGCCCGGCGCGAGGCCGGCGGACCGAACATGGGCCGCGCCAGCTCGAACACACACAGCACCGCCAGCAGCAGCGAGGCAATGCCGAGCAGGCGCGCGCCGACGCCCGGATCGATGCCCAGGTGAATGCCGCCCGCGAGCAGCAGCACCCAGAGCAGGCTGGTGGTGCCGAGACCCTTGAACTCACCCGGGTTGAACTCGAGCCGGCCGGTATCGGCGAGGCTGTGGGCGTACTGGAAATGGATGTACGCATCGTCCATGGGGAACTCGGGGCCCTGGCCGATGAGAAACACCGCCGGCCCCACGAGCGCAATGACGACCAGCGCCAGGCACAGGCTGAGGTCGAGGGAAGCGGGCGGATGTCGGTGTGCGACAACTGCGTTATCCATGGGCCTTCATCTGCTGCACTGCTGCGCGGGCGGGTCATCCCTCATACAGGGTGACCCCCTCAGCCCAGACCCGGTGCGCGAGGGTGCCCGGAACCTGTCGGTTGCGCTCCATTGTCTCCGCCGACTGGACGATCACGTCGACAGGGAGTGGAAACTCCTCCGCCAACATCCGGATCATCGGTGCGGACCGCTGTCCGCGCGGACCAACCGCCGGGAGCACCACCAGCAGGTCCACATCACTGTCCTCGCTCGCGTCGCCGCGCGCATAGCTCCCGAACAGGATGATCCGCAAGGGCCGGAACTGCTCGGCGATCCGCCCTGCCATCGCGGCAATGACCTCGGGTGACACCATGGCCAGCTCCCTGTGCCCTGTCGTGCCGTCGCGCCGGGCTGATTGTAGCACACTGCGCCGCCCTGGTAGAAGCCGCCTCAGAACATCGCTGTCACCTCCCCCGGGTCGGCGGCAGGCGAGAACACCAGCTCACCGTCCTTGACCACGGCGCCGTCACCGAGAGTCTGCGGGGCCCCCAGGCCGAGCGCCTTCAGGTCGACACGCACCTGGCCCGCGTCTTGGGTACGCAGGGTCAGCTCGGTGCGGCGCGCGACCTCGTCCTTGCTCACCTGCGTGCCTTCACGCACGAGGACGGCCGTGCAGCGGCCGAGAGTGAGTGCCGCCCGCGGGGCCACGCGGAGCCAGAAGTAGGCCTTGGCCTCATCGGTGACGATGTCCAGGCGCGACGGCGGTGTCAGCGGCCGCAGCTTCGTGGCCGCCCAGTCGAGGCCCTCCGCGGTCTTGCCGTCATGGCCCGCACTCCACGACTCGAACACGACCTGGTGGGCCGGCAGGTGTCGCAGCTCGCGAAACGTCTGCCAGCTCTGCTCCGGCAGGATCACGCCGTCCTTGTCGCCATGCCCGATCAGCAACGGGGTGGTGGCAGCATTGGTGATGAACGTCCGGGGTGAGCGGCGAGCGTACTCGAAGTCGACTTGCGGGCTGGCGCCGGGCTTACCACCGCAGACCGCCTCGATGTGAGGGGCATAGCCGTTCTGCTGCGCATGCCAGTCACGGAAGTCGGTGATGGGGCACCAGGCGGTCCCGGCAGCGAATACGTCGGGGTACTTGGTCACCATCAGACAGGTCATGTGGCCGCCCCCCGACCCGCCCACGATATAGACCCGGCGGTCATCGACGCTGTAGTGGGCCTTGACATACGCAATCGCGTCGATGATGTCGTGCTGGGCGAGGACCGAGCCGCCCGCCTCGGTGGCACGGGGATTGGTGGCGAGATTGGCGCCCCGGAAATGCGGGCACAGCAGCAGCCACTGCCGCCGCGCGGCCTCCGGGCCATACCCCTCGACCATCTGCAGGTACTCGGCCGACCAGGTGTGCAGCCCGACGAGCAGCGGCAGTACCGTCCCCGCCGCGTACGTCGCGGGGACACCGACGACCACCGGCTGCCCGCGGCCGTCCACCGACGAGGGGATCCGGACTTCGGTCAGCTCGAGCTGCGGGATGCGAGGGAGCGCGGCGGCGTCTGTGCGGTCGTGGCACAGGCAGATCGCGAGCGTGAGGCACACAGCGAAGGTCAGCAGATCGGCGGGCATGAGCTCAACTCCCAGGCTAGGGGTGCGGCCGAGAAGGCCACGTCGGGCCGGCCCCCGAGGCGTCGCGGCCGGCTGAGTGCCCTCCAGAGCCATTCTGGCGTGGCGTCGCGGCCGTGGACCGCCTCTTCGGCCACTCTTCTGGCGGGTGACAGTAGCGGAGACGGCAGGAAGGGCCGGTTGCTACGCGTTGCCATCGCCGCCGACGCGCTCGGGGCCGGTCGTGGCCGGGGCGGGCGTGGGCGCGACAGGCTTCGGTGGCGCCGGGGTCGGCGGCTTCGCGGCAGGGGGTGTCGGCACGGGCTTGGCCGGCGCCGCCAGCACACGCACCCATTGCAGGCGGACCTCACAGGGAGCCGCCGCGAAATCCAGCCGCAACTGGCGAACGCTGCCGGTCCACGCCTTGTGGTCGCTGAGGTCCAGCTTCACCTCGTGGAACGCCCCGTCGGCGGGCAGGTCGAAGCTGCGCGACTGCTCCTGGGAGAAGCCCCCCCGCTCGGTGGCAAAGAACAACTGCCCGCCGGGGCGGGTGGCGCTGGCGCACAGCACGACCCCGGGGTGCCGCGCCGCGTCCAACGCGACCGCAGGGCTGTGGATGTACGGATCGGGGCCGGTCACGTGCACGACCAGGTTCCCGTCGCGGACCGCGAGCGGGGCGACGTCGTTGGCCGCGGTCCATCCCGCGGTGTCCCCGGCGAGGAACTCCCACCGCGGTGTCGGCAGCCGGGGGACGATGGGGTCGGCCTTCACCACCCGCACCTGACGCGGGCTCGTGCCGAAGGCGAGCTTGAGCGTCACGCAGCCGAGCTCCCGCTGGTATGACCAGCCCTCGGGGGCCGCGATCGGGTCCGCCCGTGCGGGCAGCTCGACGCCGTCCACCTCCACCCGCGTTGGCTCCGCGATAGGCATCAGGGTGGTACTTGCGGTGTACCCGGGGTCATAGCGCAGCGCGAACTGCAGGATGCCCTTCTGGATCCGCGCCCCGGAGATGCTGCCGCCGGAGTTGATGCACATCGGCTTGTCATGATCGCGCACGACCTCGGTGCTCACACCGACCGGCAGGCCCAGAATCCGGAGGGTGTTGCTCAGGATGCCCGAGGGGGACAGCATGCAACCGACGCACTCAATGTCGCGGATCACATCCCAGTTGTCGGTGTAGGTACCGCGGTCCTTGTCGCGAGTGCTCTGCTGGTTCATGGCCGAGATCGTGATCATCTCGGCGAAGTGCTTCCAGGGGAGCGAGCTGTCGAAGGGTGCGAGCTCGAGCAGAGCGCGGGCGTAGGCCAGACCGTTCCACTGCACAGGCCGAGCGAACCAGCTTCCGGTGTAGAAGCTGGCCCCGAACACGGCGATGGAGCCTCCCTTCATCAGCGGGCGCTGCTCGGGGGCCTGCCACAGGTAGATGAACGGTAGCCCGCGGCGAGCCCACGCCACCGCCCGCTTGAGCAGCGCAGGATCGCGCGTCAGGCGATAGGCGGTCAGGTAGACATCACAGGCATCGGCGGCGGCCAGCACATCGGGGGTGTGGACGGGGACCTCCCACACCTGCGAGGCCCGCGGCACGCGGAACCCGTCCATGAGCTTGAGGGTCTTGAGCGCGGCAGCCAGCGGCTCGGGGGCGCCGGTGAGCAAGGCATCAGCGAGCAGCGGGCGCACGGCGCGGGCACAGATCCCGCTCGCGGTCGTGCCCTCCGACCCGAGCGAGCGTGTCCGGGCGGTGGGCTGGAAGGTGTACTTGCCGTCGGCAGGGGCGGCCTGCGCCGCGGCCTGGCCCCGCGCGAGGGCGCTGGCCAGCGCCTCCGTCGGCCTCCCCCCGGCGTGGAGCGCGAAGCTCAGTGTCGAGCGGTCGGACAGCGCACGCCCCTTCGCGGCGAGACGCTGTGCCCACGCGGTATCGTGCAGCGTGCGCGAGGCGAGTTGGTAGTAGTCCATGGCGACGGTCTGGTCGCGTCCGGGGGCCCAGCCGATGACCCCCATCCACCCCTGTGCCGCCTCCGACCAGAGGGCGTTCTCGTAGGCCTGCAAGCACAGGGCGATGGTGTCCTCATAGCTGCGCGGCCGCGGCGGCAACGCGGGGAGACCGAACCGGTCGAGGTACTGCTCGACGGCGTTGAGTACATCGGCGCCCGTCTGGGCGTACATCGCGGCCGTCAGGTGGAGGCGTCGGCCGGCGGATAGCTCGTAGGGCGTGGCCGCCAGCAGCTCGTTGGGCTTGACCCACTCGGGGATCGCCGGCAGGTACAGGCCCATCAGGTGGTTGGCATAGCCCTCGACGTCATTGGGGGAGGAGAACACGGCACTGGGCTTGCAGTGCTCGCCGTCCCACTGCTGCCGCGGGTCCCACATCAGGCCAACAATGGCGCCATCGTGCTCGACGGCCATGCTGGGGATGGTGATGGTGTTGGGGTGGGGGGCGAAGCGGACGTTGGCCGGGGCGGCGATGTCGAGGGTGCTGGAGGAGTGCTCGCCGGTCTCGAGGTACTCGACCCCGGGGAACAGTGCCAGGTCCTGGCGGGCGCCGAACGCCCCCTCGCCCGCCCACAGCCAGGGCCCCCGGAACGCGGTGATGCGTAGGTCGCGGTCGGCGCTGAGGCTGTACTCGGCATCCAGGTACGACTTGCCGGCGTGGGCGGTGAAGGCGATGTCGAGGCGCACCCGGGCCGGCCCGATCGGCGCGGTCCCGCGCAGCTTGAGCGTCACCGCCTGCTCGCCCTCGACGACGACCGCCTGCTGGGCGACGAGGTCGACAGGCTCGGGGGCGGCGGCGGTGGCGAGGGAGGCGAGGTGAGGCAGGACGGCCATCGGGCGCATCGTCTTGCCGGCCACCGCCTCCAGCCGTCCCTGCGAGAAGCCCCCCGCGCCGCGCGTGAGGGTGAGCGCCACCCTGTCGTTTCCGATCCAGGCGGCGGCGGGCCCCACGCCGGCGGAGGGGATGGCACCGAACACGGGGCGGGGAAACGGGGTGGAGGCCACGAGCTTGCGGGCGCCACGCAGCCCGTCCGGGCCGGCGATCGTGAAGCTGGTGTTCCCCGCGGCATGGACGACGAAGCGCCACACCAGCCGCACCGTCTGGCCCGGCGCGATGTCCCGCACCACTTGCAGGCGCGAGCCCTGCACGGAGACGAAGCCGGCGTCGCCGCCGAGGTGGAATGTGGCCCGGGGCAGTGCCTCGCCCCCGGCGTTGCAGATGGTAGCGACGATCTGGCGCTCCTCACCGACGATGACGAGGGCGCGGTCCGGCTCGAACGCAACAAGCTGGAGGTGCGCCGGCCCCAGTGGCCGTTCGCTCAGGGCCACTCGCTGCAGGACAACCTGCGTTCCGACCTTGCCGCGCAGGACTAGCTGCAGCCGTCGGAGGTCGCCGGCGAACGTGCTGACAGGGGCGAGGGGGAGGTTGACGGCGCAGGCACCGGCCGGAACCGCGAAGTCGATCGCATTGCAGCCGGGGACGTTCCCGTCGTCCGTGTCGGACCACCCGAAGCTGGCCTGCAGGGCCTCGGAGGCGGACAGCTCGATGGAGGCGTAGCGGTACCCGGCGGACTGGAGGGTCACGCGGGGGGAGATCAGCGTCATGGTCTCGGCGGTCAACCGGGTGCCCGTGCCCTGGTCGGAGGGGGCAAGGTGCGTGCCGCCGGCCACGGCCACCCATCCCCCGCCGTCGTGCTTGAGGTTCCACGTGGGGCTGGCCGGGTCATGCGCGCTCTGTGCACCCTGGACGATCCGGATGTAGTCGATGGCGACCTCGGTCCCCTCGCCCTCCGGCGGGTCGAGGCGCAGGCGTGAGACCTCGCCCTGCCACAGCGGGTAGACATGGTAGACATGCCACTCGTTGTCGGCGAGGCAACTGAACCCGCGTTCTTTGCCGGCCACAAAGCCGGCGTCCTTGCCCTCCGTGGTGTTGGCCCAGAAGAACTCGGCACCGCGGCCCGCATTGGTCTTCATGCGGAGCTCGATGTACTGGAAGTCGTTGGCCTGGAGCTTGAAGGCGTAGCCGGCCGAGGCGTGCATGTAGGGGTCGCCGCTCGTGACGCGGGTGGTGAGTATTCCGTCGGCGACGGCAAAGGGAGCCAGTGAGTGCGCGGGGAGCCAGCCCTGCGCATCGCCGGGAGTGTTGAACTCCCAGCTTAC
>CAZIWQ010000059.1:0-6928 GCA_964542355.1 uncultured Armatimonadia bacterium | reverse complement strand
GCTGCTGGGCGTGGAGGCCGGGGACGAGGGCGAGCAGCGCGAGCGCGGCGATCGGCAGATGTCTCATGACGCACTCCTGTCAGTCACCTCACGGCGCGGGAGGCGCCAGCGGAGGATGATGCTGAGGATGCGGATCAGGATCGTGAGCCCCGCCCCGACGCAGATGGCGGCGGTCTGCCCGGCGCCGAGCTGCTGCATGCCCCAGTAAGCGAAGGCGCCGACGATGGTCGCGGAGGCGTAGATCTCCTCGCGCAAGACGATGGGGATGTCGCGGGCGAGCAGATCGCGGATCACACCGCCGCCGACGCCGGTGAGGCAGGCCATGGTGACGATCCCGACCAGGCCGGCCTGTGCGCTCTGGGCCTTCATCGCCCCGATGGCCGTGAACACCCCGAGCCCGACGGCATCGAAGATCAACAGCGGCCGCTCAGTTTTCTCGACGACCCGATAGAGCGCGAACACGATGAGGGCCACGACCGTGGACAGCAGGACGTAGGTCTGATCTTCGAGCCAGAACACGCGGGTGTCGAGCAGGGCGTCGCGGATCGTGCCGCCGCCGATGGCGGTGACGGCGGCGAGCACGACCACGCCGAAGATATCCATCCCCTTGCGGACGCCCTTGAGGGCGCCGGAGACGGCGAAGGCGACGGTGCCGAGGTAGTCGAGGATCTGGAGGGTGAGCATGGTACTACTGCCTTGTGCGCAGACGCAATGGCCGCCCCGCAAGGGACGGCCTGAGTGCGGAACAGTGGCTGGGACTGAGGCAGCGCGCGAACCATCCTACAACGAGCCACCGCGCGAGATCCAGGTACTCCTCCCAGTCGAAAGGCATGTCAGGCCACCCGTTGGGCAGTCACGAAGATCCAGCCACGCTTCCCCACGAACGCGGAGTTGAACCGCGTAGCGACTCGGCGCAGCGCCTTCATGACCTCGAGGTTCATGTCAGGCACGTTGGTGCAGAGCACCAGATAGCGGTCGGACGGATCGTCGTTGACGGCGAGGGTGAGCGGCGCGTCGGGCCCAAACTCATCCCGCATTGCCGAGACGAACTCCGGCAGGAGCCCGATGACGTCCGGGAAGGCACGGAGATAGGCGGCAATGTCGTCCTCACCGGCCAGGACGACCCCGCCGACCGTCACCTCTGTGCGACGGTCAGCAGGCTCCGCCGACGGCTGGGCAGGATGCGCGGCATACTCACCCACCATGTCGTCGAGTGCTCGCAGGGCTGCTGGCAGACGCGCGTCTGCCGGTGGCTTGCGCCGTGTCGATCTGCCGGGCATCCCAGACGCTCCTTCTGGCTGGCGTGGTGGCGTAAGGAGTGGGATCGTCTTCGTCGCGCGTGTGGTTCGCTCCTTCCGCACCCGACTTCGGCGCTACGCCAGTAGCTACGCGAGGGGGCGGTGCCCCGGCTGATCCGATGGCGCCCGTGGGGCGGGCCCCGCCCCCATGGCATACGACTTCGGCGCTACGCCAGTAGGCGTTCGCGGAGGGCGAGCCATTCCTCGTCACTGAAGTCCGCCGGAAGCGTGACGCGATCGTTCTCGTAGACCGACTTCTGGGCGCCGAGCAGGGCGTCGATGACGGCGCGACTGACCTCGAAGCGGTTGAGGTGGGGCGGACCGCCGTCGAGCCAGTCGGCGACGGCCTGAGTGAAGTCCCGCTGGCCGGTGGACTCCTGCTCATCCCAGCTACTCTGTCCGCTGATCGGCTCCGCCATACCCTCGGTCTGGTACCAGTAGCCCTTGTTCTGGGTGAGGAACAGGCGCCCCTTGGTGCCGAGGAAGTCGAAGTGCAGGTGCATCCAGAAGCTCTCTTCCCCCGGGGTGCCGAGGGCGTCAGGGCTGCAGTCGAAGATGACGCGGACGTCGTTGGGGAACCAATACTGGGCCATGATGCTCTCGGGGGCCTTGTGTGAGAGCTGGTAGCCTTCCTCGGTGATGGTGTGCGCCATCGCCCAGACGGCTTCGGGGCGCGTCTCACCGAGGAACAGCATGAGCAGGTCCATCATGTGCGGGCCCATGCCGACGGTGTTGCCGCGCGAGCTGGCGCGCACGAAGTAGAGGTCACCCAGCTTCTCCCGGGCGATCTCGGCGATGACGCCGTCGCGGAACTGGGGGTAGTAGCGGCGCTGGCAGTTCTGGATGATCTCCATCCCGGAGGTCTCATGGACGCGGGTGAGGCCGGCGAGGTCGGAGGGCTTGATGGCCATCGGCTTCTCGACGATCATGGCCTTGACGCCGGCGCGCGCGCACGTCTCGGCCTCCCACACGCGGTTGCCGGGGAGCGTGACGACATTGACGATATCGGGCTTGACCTCGGCGAGGGCGGTCTCGAAGTCAGCGTAGGCGGCGGGGACATTGTAGGTCTGGCGGAACTCCTCGCGACGCTCTTCGGCCATGTCGCAGACGGCGCACAGCTCCATGTTACGCAGGTCGCGATAGGCTTCGATGTGGCTGCGGCCACGGCCCCCACAGCCGAGCAAGAGACAGCGATGGCTGGACATTTGGGCATAGCTCCTTGCGGTGCGCAAGCGTTACGGGGTCGCGGCCCCGGGGGGCGACTGAGTCATGTGCGAACTGGGACGGGGCCTTCTCCGGCCGGGCCGTTAGTCCTCCAGCCGCAGGCGGATTGTTTCGCCGTGCAGCGGCAGTCCCTCCGCCTCGGAGAGCGTCAACACCGCCCGGGAGAGATAGGTCAACCCTTCGCGGGAGAGGAGCTGGAAGGTCGGCTTCTTGATGAAGTCATCGGTCGACAGTCCGCTGAACATCTTGGCGCACTGGCCGGTGGGGAGCACGTGATTGGTCCCGGAGGCATAGTCGCCGGCGGGGACGGGAGCATACGGTCCGAGGAAGATGGAGCCCGCATGCTTGATGCGGGGGAGCAGCAGCATCGGGTCGCGCGTCACGATCTCCAGGTGCTCGGTGGCGTAGTCGTTCGCGAACGCGATGGCCTCCTCGAGCGTAGCGGTAACGATGATGGCCGAGTTATTCTCGAGCGCCGGGGCGAGGATCTCGCGCCGGGCGATGGTGGCAAAGCGGGCGTCGATCTCGGCGGCGACGGCGGTGGCGAGGGCCCTGTCCGGCGTCACCAGCACCGCGGCGGCGTCTTGATCGTGCTCCACCTGCGAGAAGAAGTCCATGGCGATCCAGGCGGGGTTGGCGGTGTCATCGGCGAGGATGAGGATCTCGCTCGGGCCGGCCGGTGAGTCGATCGCCACCGTCCCGAACACGGCCATCTTGGCGGCGGTGACATACTTATTGCCGGGCCCCACGATCTTGTTGACCTGTGGCACGGTGTCGGTGCCATAGGCCATGCTGGCGACGGCCCACGGGCCACCGATCTTGAAGACTTCCTTGCAGCCGGCGATGTCGGCGGCGACGAGGGAGGCGCTGTTGGCCACCATGCCGGTGTCGGGCGGCGTGCACGCGACGATGCGCTCGACGCCGGCGACGCGGGCCGGGATGATGGTCATCAGCACGCTGGAGGGGTAGTTCGCCTGGCGGCCGGGGATGTAGCAGCCGGCGCTGTCCATCGGCCGCGTCAGGCGGCCGGCGAGAATCCCCGGCGCGATCTCCACCGACCACATGTCGCGCTCGAGCTGGGCGCGGTGGAACTTCTCGATGTTGCCGGCCGCGAACCGCAGTTGGGCGACGACCTCATCGCCCACGGTGGCGTAGGCGGCCGCGGTCTCCGCCGGCGTCACCTGCAGGTCGGCCGCGCTGATATCCTCCTTGAGCTTGCGGTAGTGCTCGAGCGTTACGGCATCACCGCGCGCCCGGATGTCCTGGCAGATCTCGCGAACGCTCTCGTAGATGTCCCCGATCTCCTCCATCGATCGCGACATGATGGCCTGGCGGCGGGCGGGGGTGAGCTCGGCTAGTCGTTCCACGTTGACGACGGACATGCGGATCGCCTCCTGGCGGAAAGCTGTGCTACTCGGCGGCGGCGCGGATGGCCTCGCTCAGCCTGATCGTGCCACTGTACAGTGCCCGGCCGATGATGCACGCGGTGATGCCCTGGGGCGCCAGTAGCCGCAGCTTGCGGACATCGTCGAGCGTGGTCACTCCGCCCGAGGCGATGACCGGGACGCTGACCGCATCGGCGAGGGCCCGCAGGCTTCCGACGTTGGGGCCGGCGAGCATGCCATCGGTGGCAATGTCGGTGTAGATGAGCTTGCCCACCCCCAGTGCTGCCATCTCCTGCGCCAGGGCGATGGCTTCGACGTCGCTGGTGAGCGTCCACCCCTGGACGGCGACGCGGCCGTTGCGGGCATCGATGCCCACGACGATGCGGTCCCCGAAGTCGTGGATGCAGCGCTTCAGCTCCGGGGGATCAGCCAGGGCACTGGTACCCATGATGGCCCACTGCACGCCGAGGTCGAGCACGCGGGCTACGTCGTCGCGGCAGCGCAGGCCGCCGCCGAGCTCAACGGGGATGGTGATGGCCTGCACGATGCTGAGCACGGCATCGAGATTGACGGGATAGCCGGCCATCGCGCCATCGAGATCGACGAGGTGGAGCACCTCGGCGCCCTCGTCGGCCCAACGGGCGGCCATGGCGGCGGGGTCGTCGGAGAAGACGGTCTTCTGGGCCATGTCGCCCTGCTTGAGGCGCACGCACTTGCCCTCGGAGATGTCAATGGCGGGAATGACCTGCATGGTGAGAGGTCCTCGATCTGGGATATGTGCGTCAGGCGACCGTCCCGGTCGCTGTTGATTCCTGCGCCGTCCGCCGCCCCTGTCGTCCTGAGCCCAGACCGCTGCGCGGTCTTCTGGCGAAGGATCTGCTAGCTGCAAAGGCGTTTGTGAGCGAGACGAGATCCTTCGTCGCTGCGGCTTCTGCGAAGCCGCCTGCGCTCCTCAGGATGACACCCCCGGGGGCACGGTGCCCTGCCTGATCCGATGGCGCCCCTCTCGCCGGCCACGCCCGTGAGGCGCTCGATTCCGGCGCTACGCCAGTAGCCGCACGAAGTTCGTGAGGATCTGGAGGCCGACGGCCTGGCTCTTCTCCGGATGGAACTGGCTGGCGAAGATGTTGTCCTTCCAGATGGCGCTCACGAACTCATAGCCGTAGTCAGTGGTCGTGGCGATGATGGACTCATCGTCCGGGACCACGTAGTAGGAATGCACGAAGTAGACCCAGGAGCTGTCAGGCACGTCCTGCAGTGCGGGGGCCTGCGCACGGATCGAGATCCGGTTCCAGCCAATCTGGGGGATCTTGAGGTCATGGCGGAAGCGCACGACCTTGCCCGGGAGGATGCCGAGGCCGGGGCACTTCCCGCCCTCCTCGCTGGTGTCGAACAGCATCTGCAGCCCGAGGCAGATTCCCAGGAAGGGCTTGCCGGCAGCGACCGCGTCCTTGACAGCGATGTCGAGGCCGCGGCGGCGCAGGTTGGTGACACAGTCGTCGAAGGCGCCGACACCCGGCAGCACCACGCCGCGCGCCTGCGCAATCACCTGCGGGTCAGCGGTGATGGTCGGTTCGCAGCCAGCGCGAGTCAGCGCCTTGGCGACACTCCCGAGATTGCCCATGCCGTAGTCAATTAGCGCGATCATTGCAAGGCCCCTGACGCTACTTCACGGCCCCGAGGTCCGGCGCAGAGGTGGCCGCCGACATACAGGCGCACGGATGACGCTCCTGCACCGCGGCTGGCAGGACGCCCGTGCGCCGTTAGAGACCCGGCCGAAACGGCCACTGCCGGCCAGGTCTCTAGCGGCGAGATGGCTGTGAGTGGCTTCTGCAGGCCTCTGAGCGTAGCGGCGCGGCCTCAGAACGACTTCTCGGCCGCTCCTCGAGGGTGGTCGTGGACGGATAGCCGGCACGCAGCCGTGCCGGGATGCTCTACTCATTATAGAGGGCTGTGCGCACAGCGGCAAGGCGGGGGCGGGCGGCAGGACTTGTGCTCTGCGGCGGAGAAGCCGCGAGGCGGGGACGTGGTCCGCAGTGGATGACCGTGCGGTCGCGCTCGAGTGACGGCGACGGCTCGCCGAGGGAATCAGGGAGGTTGGCCCGATGACAGGATACAGGGCGTCTGTCGGCCGGCTCGCGATGGGGCTCAGCGTACTGGCCGCGTTCGCTGCTGCACCCGCCCTGTGCGAGGAGGAGTGGCGCGACGATTTCGACACGATGGCGGGATGGGAAGCCGAGCCGACATGGCTGGGGTCCCCGGCCAAGTCGCCGGTGGCCGCCGCGGCTGAAGGGGTCGGGCACTTCGCGATCCGTGAGGCCGGGCGGGGAATGAAGTGGCGCCGCTCGCTCGACCCGACCGTGGACACTGACTTCGGCCCGTGGCTGGTGATCCGCTACCGGGCCGAGGGGTACCGGACGGAGGGGCTCGACTACTTGCTGTGGCTCGACGACAGCACGCGGGGGCGCGACGGCTTGCGGCTGATCACGCCCGAGCGACTGCAGGCCGACGGCCGGTGGCACACGCAGGCGTTTGACCTCGAGGCCGCCGGCGCGACACCCCCGATCGGTGCGGTCGCGCTGCAGTGCCTGGCCGGCCCGACCGCGAGCGCAGACCTGTGGGTCGACTATCTCGCCTTCACCGACACTCCCCCCGCGGACGCCGAGGGGGTCAGCACCTCTGCGGGGCCCCCGCGCACGTGGTCCGTGGCGCCGGGCGAGCCCGCCGCCTGGACGGCACAACCCTCATGGCTGGCCAACTACTCGGCGGCGAGCTCGTGTGACAAGACCGCGGACGGGCTGCGCTTCGGCGTCGCTGAGCCCGGTCGGGGCGCCAAGTGGTCGCGCGACCTGCCGGAGGTGGTGCACGATGCGACGTGGGTGGCCCTGCGCTACCGCGCCCGCGGGCTCGTCGGCGGGAGCGACTATGCCCTGTATGTCGCCAGTGAGCCCGGGGGCAAGGCCCGGGAGGAGCAGTACGTGATCCGGCTGGGCGATCTGGACCCCGACGGCGCCTGGCATG
>CAZIWQ010000058.1:0-14452 GCA_964542355.1 uncultured Armatimonadia bacterium | reverse complement strand
GGACACTGTGCTCGCAGGCGAGGCGGTGTCGCTGGAGCTGGAGGCCGTCGTCGACAACCTGCACCCGTGGGCCGAGCGCCGCTGCCGGTTGACCCTCGAGGTTGAGCCGCCCGACGACGGCGCTGCGCTCGTTCGCGAGTACGACCTTGACGTCCCCCCGGGGCGCATGCCGGTGCGTGACCGCATCGAGGTGCCCAGCCCCCGGCTCTGGTGGCCCAACGGCATGGGGGAGCAGGCGCTCTACCGGGTCAGTGCCCGCATCACGGACGCGGCCGGGGCCGTCTGCGACGAGCGCCGTCTCCGCGTCGGTCTGCGCACCCTCGAGATCGAGCGCACGCGGCTCGGCGACGGCAGCCGGTTCTGCCTCCGTGTGAACGGCCAGGAGGTGTTCTGCCGTGGCGGCAACATCGGCCCTCACGACGCGATCCTGGCCCGGGTCTCGGACGCCAAGTACGAGGCGCTGGTGGCCGACGCTCGCGACGCCCACATGAACATGCTCCGCATCAACGGCTGCTCGATCTACGAGAGTCCGGCCTTCTACGAGGCCTGCGACCGGATGGGCATCCTCGTGTGGCAGGACTTCATGCTCACCTGCACGACCTACCCTGAGCAGGACAACGCGTTCCGTGGCGGGGTCGAGGCGGAAGCCCGGGCGGTGATCCGGATGCTACGACACCATCCGAGCCTGGCGCTCTGGTGCGGGAACAATGAGTGCACCTGGGGCTTCCGCGACTGGTGGAACCCGGACAAGACCCAACCACTGGATCTTGGCGGCCAGGTGTTCTACAACCAGGTGCTTCCTGACCTGTGCCGGCAACTTGACCCGCGGCGCCCGTACTGGCCCGGCAGCCCCGCGGGCGGAGAGGCCCCTAACGCGGAAGCGGCCGGTGATTGCCACTGGTGGGGGCCGGCCTTCATGCACCCGGACATCGACCGGCGCATCCGCCACGAGGTCTACGACGAATGCCGCGCGCGGTTCGTCAGCGAGTACGGCGTGATCGGCCCGCCCCACCCGGACTCCATGCGCGAGTACCTGGCACCCGAGGAGCTGCAGCCCGGCACCGAGGCCTGGTCCGCACATATGAACCTGTTCGAGAAGGACACGATGCCGGCGGCCATCCGCCTGCACTACGCCGACCCCGAACCACTGGGGGTGCCGCAGTACGCGGAGTATGGCCAGATGTTCCAGGCCCTCATCCACGGCCACGCGATGGAGGCGCTCCGCTTCCGCAAGCACGATCCGCACGATGACTGCGCGGGGGCCCTGATCTGGTCCTACTCGGATTGTTGGGGGGAGACCGGTTGGTCCATTGTCGACTACTACCTCCGGCGCAAGGCCAGCTACTACGCGATGCGTCGCGCCTGCGCGCCGGTGAAAGTCATCGTGCGGCGTCGGAGCGATCGCCTGGTAACGCGCCTCGTCAACGACACGCTCCACCCGCTGTCAGGCACGGTCGCAGTCGGGTGGTGGCGCCTGGACGGCAGCGACCGGCAGCTCGAGACCCACGCGCTCTCCCTGGCCGCCAACAGCATGGTCGAAGTGGCCTCGGCACCCCTGGACATCGCTGCCCGCGATCCGCACGAGTGGCTGTATGCCGCGGTCCTCCGGGAGCCGGAGGGCCGGCCAGTCGACCAGTCCGTCCGGACACTGACGCCACATCGTGAGCTGGCCCTGGCCGACCCGCAGATCGAGGTCGCCGCCGCCGGCGATGGCTGGCTCCACGTCTCGAGCCCGGTGTACTGCCACGCGGTGCACCTCGAGGACCACGGCCGGGCGCTCCTCTCGGACAACTGGTTCGACTTGCTGCCCGGGGTGCCCCTCCGCCTGCAGCGTCTCGACGGGCAGACGTGTGCGTTACCGGCCTTCGGATGCTACCGGCGTGAGCCTGCCGGCGCGTGAGCGTCGCATCCGCGCCACGGAAGCCTGCGTGAGTGATCGCAGGGCGACGGATTACCTGGAGTGAACGCCAATGCTGTGGATGCTCGTGTGTGTGCTGACGGGGGCGGGCTTTGGTCATATCATGCGCCACGCGCAGGTGCACCACCACAGCATGATCTGGGTCGGGGCCTGGAACTACCTGTTCGCCGCACTGGCCGCCTGGGTCTGGCTAGGCCTGCAGCCCACGTCCGGCTTGAGTTGGGATGCGGCCGTCCTGGGGCTGGTCTCCGGCGTCAGTTTCGTGATGGCGTTCTTCTTGCTGGACCATGCCATCCGTGCCGCCGGAGTGGGAGTGAGCCAGTCGGTGCAGTGGCTGGGTATCACGCTGCCGGTCGCCGCCTCCATTGTCATCTGGCGGGAGACCCCCACCGCCATCCAGGCGCTGGGGATGGTTCTGGCGTTCATCTCCCTGCCGCTCCTGGCGTGTGGG
This sequence comes from uncultured Armatimonadia bacterium, assembly GCA_964542355.1. GTDB lineage: Bacteria > Armatimonadota > Zipacnadia > Zipacnadales > JABUFB01 > CAZIWQ01. Next base: position 12,083 of record CAZIWQ010000058.1, on the reverse strand, counting down.
CCCAGTGCGCCGGACGCGCCGCGGGGCCGCTGGCGTGTCCTGTTCCTCGCGGGGCTGTTCTTGCTCGAAGGGCTGGTCGGCCTGGCGATGAAGGTCTACAGCCGGCGGGTTCCGGCGGGGTCGGAGTTGCCCTTCCTGTGCTTCATGTTCAGCGGCGCCGCCGCGGGTAGTATCCTGGTCGCGCTGCGCACCACCCGGCCGAGTCTGCGGGCGATCGCGCACGGCTCGGGCATGGGAGCCTCGAACATCGTGTGCAACTTCGCGCTCTTGCGGGCGCTGGCACTCCTGCCCGGAACGATTGTGTTCCCCACGGTCTCGGCCGGCAGCATCGCGCTGACCGCGGTGCTCGGCGGGCTCCTGTGGGGAGAGCGCTACGGGAAGCGCTCGTTGACCGGACTCGCCATGGCCGCACTGGCGTTGGTTGCCATCAATCTCTAGGGGTCCGGCCGAAGAGGCCACGTCCGTCCGGCCCCCGAGGCGTAGCGGCCGGCTGAGTGGCCGCCAGAGCCATTCTGGGGTGGCTTCGCGGCCTCAGAACGGCTGTTCGGCCGCTCTTCTAGGGGGCCGGCCCGATGTGGCCTTCTGGGCCGGACCCCTGGGCGTGTGGAGGTGACCCGTCGTACCCCACCACTGTCTATGCGGCGTATCACGCGGGACGCTCGACCTACGCGGCGACCGCGCACGACCCTGTCGAGCGGGACGCTCGACCTACGCGGCGACCGCACACGACAGCGAACCGAGGAGGCGGATGTCATGCGCTGGATCCTGTTGGGGCTGTGTCTGATGGCCGTCGCCGCCGGAGCCGAACAGGCCGCCGCGACGGGCCTGGTGGCCCACTGGGGCTTCAATGAGGGCAGCGGGAGTGTTGCCAGGGACCTGACCGGGAACGGGCACGACGCAACCCTCACCGCTACCGAGTGGGTGCCTTCGCCGCGTGGCTGGGCTCTGCGCTTCGATAGCAAGGCGGACCTCGCCAACTACGGCAACGTGGCCGGCATGAACCTGACGGGCGACCTCACCCTCGCCGTGTGGCTCAAGACGGACTTCTCGATTGACCCCAAGACGAACCGCATCATCATCGGTGACACCGGCCTGGGCGTGGAGCGCAACCTGAACCTGCGCATGGATGGCTACGGCTACCTGCGGTTCGAGTGGGCCGATGGCGTGCGCAATGCATCGCTGCTGGCCCCGAGCAGCCTGCTCAACGGGACGTGGAAGCATGTGGTGGTGACGTGTGACTCGGGGGCGAGGGTGGCGACGATGTATGTGGATGGGCGACAGGTGGCGCAGATGCCGATGCCACTGCCGATCAGCAAGGCGCCGACGAAGGAGCGCCGCACGGGGTGGTTCTACAACGGGTTCTTCCAGGGCGAGCTTGATGACATCGCGCTGTACTCGCGCGCGCTGCCGGCGGCGGAAGTGAAGGCGCTGTTCCAGTCGCAGGCGGACCTGCAGGTGGGGAAGGCGCGCGTGCTACTCGATGTCACCCCGACACCGCCCGCCGCGATGGTGTCGGTGCCACTGCACAACTGGAGCCGGCAACCGCGCGAGGTGGAGGTCGCCGCCGGGCCGGGACGCCCGGCGCAGCGGCTGCAGGTCAAGCCCGGCGCGGACGCCGAGCTGGCGCTGGGGGAGGTGCCAGTGACGCGTCTGTGGCGCAGCCGCAACGACCTGCTCGTGTGCGAGGCACCCGCGGAGCAGCAGAAGGTCCTGCTCACGACCCGTCTGGGCACGGCCACCGACGTTCAGCCCGCCCAGATGGTGGCACAACTGGTGCTGGAGCCGCTGATCGTGCGGGTCGAGGACCCCTGGCGCAAGCAGATGCAGCCGCTGCCTACGCCCGAGGTGAAGCTGCACGTCCGTCTCGCGATCGCGGGCGAGCAAGTGCGCCGGGGGATGCTCCGCGTGAGGCTGGTCTCCCGCGAGACCGGACGGACGGCCCTGACGCGGCAGGTCACGCCGGGAGCCGAAAGTGAGTTCACACTCCCGCTGGCAGTCGCGGCTCTGCCATGGGGTGCGTATGACACCCTCGTCAGCTTCGTCAACGGGGCCGGCAACGAGGTCGTGACAACGAAGACGCTGGTGACGGTCTTGCCGAGCGGGCCCCAGCAGATCCGCGTGCTCAACAACCTCGTGAGCGAGCTCCTGGATGGGCGGTCGCCAGCGGTGCTCCGGAGCAACGAGGTCGCCTTCATGAACCCGCGCGACGGGTGGGTGTGGTTCAGCGCCGCCGGGGACTGCGGGCTCAAGCTCGACGGCAAGGAGTTGCTGAGCAGCCGGGCCACCGGGCCGGCTGAGGCCATGCGGCTGCTCCCGGCGGGCAAGCATCTGCTCGCTCTCAGCGGCGCACCGACGGAGCTGAAGGTGCGCGCCATCCCCGGCCTGTTCTACAACGTCTACCCCTCCACTTCCCAGATCGCCCCCTTCGGCGCCAATGACTGGCCACGGCTGGCGAAGTATGTGCGGCCCAACCTGAACATGATCGAGGCGCAAGTGGTGAACACCCCCGAGCAGCGCGAGTGGACCTCGCAGGGCAAGCTGTGGATTGCCAACATCCAGGCGCCCGGGCTGCTCGACAAGACCGAGTGGACCGTCGAGAAGATGCTGCAGGTGTGGCTCAACCCTGGCAAGCCAACCGCGTGGGCGGAGCGCGCGGGCTATGACCTGCCCCAGTTCTCGGGCGTGCAGGTGGATGAGTACGACGCCGGGATGGACAACCAACTGCTGCGGACGACGGCACAGTCGGTGGCGCGACTGGCCGAGGAGCCCGCCTTCCGGGGGAAGCTGTGGATCCCGTTCGTGGGACGGATGTACGGCAATGAGGCGGCGGAGCTCTTCCACAAGGCGACCGTCGGTGCAGGCTGGCCCTTCTCGATTGAGGTGTACCTGGGCGAGGCGGCAACCGAGCCGGAGAACCGCCAGGCCATCCTGAGCAGCTTCGTGGACCGCGCCCTGGGCTATGAGGCGGCGTACCCGGGCTCGATCCGCCAGGCGATCTTCACCCCGATGTACGCGTATCTACCCTACTGCACCACCAACTGCTACCCGCAGGCCGACTTCCGCGTGCACCTGGACATGCAGATGGAGCTGTTGGCCAATCACCCGGCCTACTTCGGCCTGTGGGGTGTGCAGCCCTACCGCTCGAACTATGTGGATGGGGAGATCCTGAACTGCATGGGGATGCTCCTGCGGCACTACTGCATCGAGGGCAAGACGAGCAGGATGCTGAGCGACCCCTATGAGCTGCGCCACGTGACCGACCCGGACTTCTCCGCCGGCACCGCGAAGTGGCATCCCGCTCCGGCGGAGGAGGGTGCCATCACCGCCGCGAAGTTCGCGGGCTACGGCCAACTGGAGGGCCGCTATCCGGGGGGGGCCATGGGCGACACCTTCCTCCTGATGAGGCGCAGCGCGAAGGCGCCGAATGTGGTCAGCCAGCAGGTGCAGGGGCTCCAGGCCGGGCGACTGTACTCCCTGAAGGTCATCACCGGTGACTACGGCGACCTCACCGCCGGCAAGACCCGCAAGGACCAACAGCCGCTGGCCATCGCGCTGGAGGGGGCTGAGGTTCTGCCCGGGGGCTTCAGCTACCCGTTCCGCAGTGCGCGGGGTCCGCAGCCCTTCGACATGCGCAGCCCGTTCTGGATGACCTACCACTGGCTGCAGTTCCGCGCTCAGGGCGCCACGGCAACGCTGCGCCTCAGCGACTGGGCCAGGCCGGGCGAGCCGGGCGGGACAGTGGGCCAGCAGATGATGCTCAACTTCGTCGAGTTGCAGCCGGTGCTCGACCCGGCCGCGCAGAGATGACAAGGTGCGCTCAACTCACGAGCGCAGCGATCACGACACGCCAAAGGAGAGCCGACAGATGGCACCGACGTTCCGCGAAGCCGGCTGGGTATGGGAAGGGCTTGGGTTCGATCCGGGACTTGAGCCCTCGGTCTACGGCGTAGGCGAGGGGGCCGAGTTCCTCAACCTCGACCGCGTCAACTTCATGTTCCACCGCAACAACCACGTGAACCTGGAACGGCTGCGTGATGTGGCGGCGGTGGTGCCGGAGATCAGCAAGTGGAAGTGGGTAGAGGTCGAGCCGGTGGCGGAGAAGCATGGCTGGGGTTTCGCCGGCTGGCGCGACAGCAATCCCGAAACAGTGATCGCGGAGGCCGCGGACCTCAGCCGTCTGTCGCTGGACTTTGCCAATGTCACCGGCGCACTCATTGACGATACCAGCGGGATGTTTGCCTACGCTGAGTACAACCCCGACCGACCGCGACAGATCGCCGCGGCGCTCCGTAGCGCGAACCCCGACCTGAGGCTGTGGATGGTCGTGTACACGCACGAGCTGCAGCGGGAGGAGTGGCAGGCGTTCGAGCCCTACCTCGACGTCGCGAACCTGTGGGTATGGGAGTGCCAGAACCTGCCGCACCTGGAGGAGTACGTGGACCAGGTCGCGGCGCGCTTCCCGGGCAAGGACATCATCGTCGGCAGCTATCTGCGCGACTACCCGACGAGGACCGGTGTGCCGCTGGACCTGATGGAGACCCAGTATGAGACGATGCTCAGGCTCTTTGAGGCGGGGAAGATCGCGGGCTACAACATCCTGGGCGCGTGTCTGATTGACATGCATCCCGCGCAGGCGGAGTTCATCCGCGAGTTCATCGCGAAATACTCGTGAGTGCCCGCTTGCGTGTGCGCACGACAGCGCGGCTTTCTCAAAGGAGGCGCAGCATGTCGCACTCAATGGCGATCGTGTTGGTGCTGGGAGTGGCACTGGTGGCGTGCGGTGGGGTGCAGGCCAAGCAGGCGAGCCGGCTGGTTACCGCCGAGATGCGGAGCCATGCGCTGGAGAATGCCCGCCGTTTCGACTGGGCCCGGGGGGCGCAGCAGTATGCGAGGAACCTCGCGGCCCCGTGGCTCAAGGTGAGCGACGACGACTTGTGGCGGATGATCCCCAGTCAGGAGCTGCCGCGGGCGGTCTACATCGCCAAGGGCATCCTGTACGAAGGCAAGCGGGACGCCTGCCCCAAGTGCGGCGGAGCCATCAGCTACGGGGGGAAGGCCGACTTCTGGAAGCAGGACTGGAAGGTCACTTGCTCGCACTGCAACGAGGTCTATCCGAAGAATGACTTCATGGCCTACTACCGCAGCGCGCTCGATGAGCACGGGTACTTCCGGCGGGGCAAGGGCAACGCGGAGCTCTTGTTCAACGCCGAGCACCCGGACCCGAACGACCCGTTGCACAAGCTCTACGTGGACGACGGCTATGGCATGACCGACGAGCGGGGGCAGGTACACCACGTCATCGGCTACTATGCCTTCATCCACTGGGGCAAGCTCATGGCCGGGGCGCGGGACCTGGCGTGGGCCTACGCGCTGACCGGGGACCCGCAGTATGCGCACAAGTGCGCGGTGATCCTCGATCGCGTCGCAGATGTCTACCCCGACATGGACTACGACCCACTGGGCAAGCTGGGCTTCCAGCATTCGCATGGCGGCAGCCTCCAAGGCCGCATCCAGGGCAACATCTGGGAGACGACCACCGCCGAGTTCTTCAGCCGCGCCTATGACCTGATCTATGACGCCATCCAACAGGACGAGGCCTTCGTCACGTTCGCGGGCGAGAAGAGCCGGCAGTACAAGCTGGCGGACAAGGGCAGCGCGGCGGCGATCTGCACACACATCGAGGACCACCTGTTGCTGGAGTTCCTCAAGGCCGTCAAGGACGGGCGCATTGACGGGAACACCGGGATGACACATACCTGCCTGACCACGACGGCAATCGCACTCGATCGGCCGGGGGTGACCGAGGAGTGGCTGGACTGGCTGTTTGATCCCGCCTTCCCGGTGACGAACCCCAAGTACAGCCGCACGAAGGACCCGGTGCCGTGGGTGATGGTCGAGGGGCTCGACCGCGATGGCATGGGCGGGGAGTGCGGCGGGTACGGGACGATCTGGACGCGGGGGATGGGGGTGTTGGCAGAGGCGCTGGCGGCCTACCCGCAGTACACCCGGCACAACATGGTCAAGGAGTACCCCAAGCTGAGGCTCAGCTACCTGATCGAGGCGCGTCTGAACGTCCTGGATGCGGCCATGCCCAACCTCGGGGACACGGGCGCGTGCGGCACCTGGGGGCGGGCCGGGAGCGCGCAGCTCTATGCTCGCGGCTACAAGCTGCTGCGTGACCCGCAGATGGCGGCCCTCGCGTGGCGCTATGCGAACGGCAGTCCGGCGGCCCTGCGGCTGCCGAACGACATCTTCGAGCAGGACCCGGACGCGCTCGCGCGCGAGATCCAGGCGGTGGCGAAGCTGGCACCGGTCACTCTCACCTGCGACCACCTGAGCCGCTATGGCCAGGCGTACATGCAGACCGAGCACCCGGCGAACGGGCGGGCGATCTACCTCCACTACGGCTCCGGGAAGGGCCACTCCCACCACGATTGCCTGACCCTCGGCGTGCTGGCCAAGAACGTGGACATGATGCCCGACCACGGCTACCCGGAGTTCACCGGCGGGTGGCCGCAGCGCATCGCGTGGACCTCGCACACTGCCAGCCACAACACGTTGCTCGTCGGGGATCAGCGCTCCGGCTATAGCCCCGGCGGCAAGCTCAACCTGTTCTGCGTGGCCCCGCCGCTGCGCGTGATGGACGTGAGCTCCAAGACGGCCTATCCCGCGCTGAAGACGTACCGGCGCACGGCGGCACTGGTGGATGTGAGCGAGGACGACAGCTATGTGGTTGACATCTTCCGCGCGCGTGGCGGCAAGAGCCACCGGCTGATGTACCCGGGTGGAGCGACCACGGCCGAAGTCACCGGCCTGACCCTCACCCCGCAGGCGAAGGGTACTTTCGCCGGCCCGGAGGTCGAGTACACCACGCTGCCGGGCAAGGGCGAGACCACCAGCAACACCAGCGGCCTCTCGTACCTGTTCGATGTCGCGCGCTCCGGGGCGAAGGTGGACGCCGCGTATACGGTGGACTGGACGATCGAGGACCTGCGCGGGCGCATCGCCGCCGGTAAGGCGCCACACCTGCGCGTCCACGCCCTCACGCCCTGCGATGAGGTGGCGCTGGCCAGCGGACAGCCCCCGCAGAACAAGGGCGGCAACCCCAAGTGCCTGCGCTACCTGATCCAGAGCCGCCTCGGCGACAACGTGCAGAGCCAGTTCGTGTCGGTCATTGAGCCCTATGACAAGACGCCGTTCATCACGCGCGTGCGGCGGCTGCAGGTGGAGCACCAGGCGGATGTGAACGCAGTGGCCGCCCTCGCCGTTGACCTGGCAGACGGGCGCACCGACGTCGTCATCAGTTGTGAGGAGCCCACCGCGGTCAAGGTGGAGGGCGGCATCGACTTCAATGGAACTTACGCCCTGGTGCGGCTCGTGGGCGGGCAGGTCAAGACGATGCGCATGGCGGGCGGCACGCTCCTGCGCGTCGGTGAGGTGGAGTTGAGGAGCGGTGTGGCGGCGTATACGGGCACCGTGAAGGCCGTGGACATCAGCAATCCGGCGGACAACCGAGTGACACTGGAGCCGGCGCTGCCGGCGGGAGCGGCGCTGGCGGGGGAAGTCATCCACTTCCGGAACTCGCAGCCGCAGGACACCAGCTACGACATCAAGGCGATCGCGGGGGACAGCATCTCGACCGGGGAGATCACGCTGATCGCGGGGTTCAAGACCCCGAAGGACCCGGCGGCGGGGTACACGTACCTCGTGAACGCGGGGGACAAGTACGTGGTGCCCACGAAGGTGGGGCTGGACCGATAGCCGCGAAACCGAAGCCCCGGTGCTCGGCTCCGCGGCAATGGCACCAACGCAGCAAGTAGACCAGGGAAGCGATCACGAGGAGGCCCCCATGTACCAGATGCTGCGCGATCAGGACGTTGAGTTGTTGCGCCAGGGGACGCTGCAGGTGCTGGCCGACATCGGGCTCCATGTCGAGAACCGGGAGCTGCTCGTGGCGCTGCAGAGCGCCGGAGCCGTGGTGGACTTCGAAGGCCAGTGCGCGCGCTTCCCCCAGCCACTGACCGAGGCGTTTGTGGCGGCGGTGCAGGCGGAGGACAAGGGCGACTGGGCCCGACGCGTGGCCGGGATGGGCGAGAACGCGAAGACCGCTCTCTCCGGCTGGGTGCCGTATGAGAAGCGGCCGGAGTTCCTCGCCCCCTACCCGCCCCATCTCTTCCACCAGCTCGCAACCTTCTACTACGACGACGCCCGGCAGCAGAAGCGCAAGGGCAACCGCGAGGACTTCATCCGGCTGATCCAGTTCGGTGACATGCTCCACCCGGAGATGGGCAGCGGGCACTCCCTGAACCTGACGGAGGTCCCCGCCTTCCTCGAGCCACTGGCGGTCGCGCTCGCCGAGCTGGAGTACTCGCACTTCCCGCGCGGGGTCTTCGTCCACGACGTGCGGCAGATCGAGTACCTGCAGGAGATCGAGGCGATCTTCGGCATTGAGGACCCCTGGTGGCACTGGCTGGCCAACATCTGCCCGAACTCACCGCTGAAGCTGGACCGCGTCGTCGCCGAGCGGATGCTGTACATGATCAAGAGCGGCGTGTATCCGGCCAAGCTGGCCTGCATGCCGGTGGCGGGCGTCAACATGCCGGTGACCACCGGCGGGGGCGCGGTGATCATGGCGGCGGAGTTCCTGGCGGTGTGGATGGCCTGTCGCGCAGTGGTGCCCGCGGTGCCCCTCACCGGGCTGATCGTCTGCGGGACCATGGACATGCGCGATGGCGAGGTCTCGTTCAGCGCCATGGACGCCCTGCGGCGGCGGATCGCGACGGCCGAGTTCATCCGCCGGTGGACCGGGATCGAGGTCAGCCCCTCCATCGGCGACTGGTCCAGCGCCTCGACCACCGGCATGTACGCGGCGCTGGAGAAGGCCTACGTGTCCCTGGCGGTGGCGGCCTTCACCGGCTCGCACCCCGAGATCGGCCTCGGGCACCTGGAGTCAGGCCTGAGCATCAGCCCGGTGCAGCTCTTGATCGACCGCGAGCTGACGGCGGCCCTGGGCCTCTTCGAGCAGCGACCGATGGATGCGGCGCACCTGGGTCTGGACACGATCGAGGCCATCGGCTTCGGCTTTGACCGCAACTACCTGGGCGAGATGCACACCGCCACGAACATGCGGCAGGAGCTGTGGCTCCCGAGCTTCTTCGGCCGCAGCGGTTGGACGCCGGAGGAAGACCAGGCGATCAAGGAGCGCGCGCTGGCGAAGGTGAATGAGCTCGTCGCCGCCCATGAGAAGCCCACCGGCCGCGAGGATGAGCTGGCCGCCGCGCGGGCCGTCGTGGATCGTGCGCGCAGAAGGTCGGCGGCACACTGAGCTGCGAAGACCCGCGTGACGCGGATGACCCCGAACAAGAGGTGCAATCAGGATGGCAATGCGCAGGTACCTGTCGTTGTGGGGGATGGTCCTGCTCGTGTGCGCGTGCTCCCTCGCCCAGCCGGAGACGACCGTCGTGCTCGACGGGACGACACTCTCCGTCGCCCCCGCCGAGGAGCTGTATGGCACCATCGTGTCGGCCAGGGACTACCAGGGCGGCCTCGACGCCGGGCAGCCGGGCGATGAGGCCGCCTACCGGCTGACGAAGATCATGGCCGGCCTCGTCTACTATGACTGCGCCGCGGAGGTGGGCATTCCGGTCACCCTCCCCGCCGGCCTGACGAGCCTGAAGATCGAGGTCGGCTACGCGAAGTACCAGTGGGGTTCGCCGAAGGGCACCGCCTCGTGGGACGGCCGGGAGCTTTGCGCATTCTCCTGCAGTGCCCCCCAGCCGCACCTGCTCACCGCCACCTATGAGCTCACCACCGACGCCCTCAAAGCCGGGAAGCACACGATGACTCTGGCTGACGTCGGCGGCGGCTACGTTCACATTGACGCGGTCAGACTGCGTGCCGCCGGCGCGCTTGAGGTCGGCAAGCCGGTCCCGCGGATCGAGATGCCGGCCGCGCCGACCCAGGCAGAGGTGCGCTTCCGCGAGCTGCCGGCGCACGCCGCCCCCGGCGCCACGCGCGCCACCTGGGCCGGGAACGAGCAGTACGGGTTCCCGGTCTGCTCCGGCTACCGCTCCATGTGGGCGGACATCTCCGGCTACAAGACCGCCTCCTATGACGACGCCGACTTCGTCACGGACATGGCCCTCTACCAGCCCCAGTCGTACAAGATCTACGGCGGCGTGCGAGTGCCACAAGCTCGCGCCGGCTTCGAGCGGAGTCTGGCCGGCACCCGCACGCTGCCCGAGGCCGCGCGGGCGCATGGCAGCCAGGTGCAGATGGCCTCGGGGATGTACGTGGTCCCCTGCTCCGGCGTTCCCGGGACCATCACGGATGGCTGGCAGGGCGCGGCCTGGGACCCCATCGCCGACCTCGTTGGCCCCACCCCCCGGGGCACCGGACGCTCGTGGCTGCAGGTGGACGCGAAGGGCCAGCCCACCTTCAACTTCTACCAGGGCAAGCACTACGAATGGTATGGCTGCCCCAACAACCCCAACTACTATCTCTACATGAAGGGGTACTGGGTTGCCCAGGCCCTCGCGGGGGGCAAGGGCGGCTACATCGACAACCCGAGCATTCGCCCCGGCGGCTGCTACTGCGACTTCTGCAAGGCCGGGTTCCGCAGGTTCATGGCGGAGCGGTTCACCCCCGCCGAGCTGCACAAGCACTTCGGCGTGGCAGACGCAGCCACGATCGATCCCCCGACCGCTGCCGCCAGCCCGCTCATGAGGCAGTGGCACCTGTTCCGCCGCGATTCCATGGCCGGGTTCATGAAGCGCCTGTGCGATGACCTCCACCAGCGCGACCCCGAGTTCGCCCTGAGCTGCAACATGGGGGGCGAGCCGGGTCCCGGCTACGTCGCGGGTGCCTACGACTTGATCGCGATGGGCGCGGCGTGCGACTACCTCTATGTCGAGATCGGCTCCGGCCCGCGCCGCGTCCACTTCCGCTACACGACCAGCCCGTGCTACCAGTTCCTGGCGGCGTGTGCGAAGGGGAAGCTGGCACTTCCTCTGGGCATTGCGCGGCTGTTCCGCGATGCCGACTTCGGGCGGGCGAAGGAGAACCCGGCCAGCCTGGAGAGCCGGACGGTCCTCCAGCTCGCGGAAGCCGCCGCCTACGGCGCCTCGTATGAGCCCCACCTCTCCGTGTGCCGTCTGCAACCCGCCTACGGCCGGGGCGTGGCCCAGTGGCTGCGCTTCGTTCGCGAGAACGAGGCCCTCTACCGCGAGCAGAGCACGCTGGCCGACGTTGGTGTCGTCTGCTCCACGTCCGCCTACTACGTCGGCGTCTCCCCGTGGTTCCTCACCAGCTTCCGCCTGCTCGCCGACAGCAAGACGCCGGCGGTGGCACTGCTTCCCGACCAGTTGACCGACACGAGCCTCGGCGCTCGCTACCGCTGCCTCGTCCTCCCGCCCACCCCCATGCTCAGCGACGCCGAGATCGCGGGCCTGGTGCGGTACGTGACCTCCGGCGGGTCGCTGATCCTGATCGGCGAGTCGGGCGGGTACGACCAGCGTGGCCTCGCTCGCGAGAGGAACGCGCTCGTGGACCTCTACCAGGCGCTGCAGGTGGACCTGAAGCAGCCGCCACAGGACGTGCCGGTCGCCGCCTTCGGTCACGGGAAGCTGGCCTACATCGCGGCGCCGCCAGGCGAGGAGACCGTGTACATGGCAGAAGGCGGGCAGTTCGACTGGAAGGGGAGTACCTTCCTTGGCCTCGCCGCAGTCGTCGAGCGCCTGCGCCAGGCTCCGCCGCTGCTCAAGGTCGAGGCGGGGCCACTCGTCGAGGCCACGCTGATGCACCGCCAGAACCCGGCCGCCCTGCTCGTGAACATCCTGAACTACGACATCACCTACCAGACCGCCGCGAAGCCGGCAAAGGACATCGTCGTGGACGTGGCGATCCCCGCCGGCCGGCAGGTGACGAAGGCAACCGCCCTCTCGCCGGGCGCAGAGCCTCGCGAGCTCAAGATCGTGACGACCGCTGAGGGAGGCGCAACGCGCGCCAGGGTCAAGCTCCCGGAGGTCATGACCTACGCCGCGGTCGTGTTCGAGTAGGCCGGTTGGCTACAGGGCACCCTCGCC